>JBOGKL010000107.1:0-7045 GCA_050745525.1 Terriglobales bacterium
CCGTTTGTCTCGCGCTCCTTCGCGCTGGGCGAGAAGGCTCATCTGCAGTTGCGCGCCGAGGCCTTTAACATTTTCAACCACGGCAACTTCGTCAGCTTCTTCGGCAACTACGGCAACGGCACCTCGCCCGCGCCCGGCCTGGGCACCAACACCATCGGCCTCAGCTCCCAGCTCACCCCGCGCGAGTTTCAGTTCTCCGCGGGGGTGTCGTTCTAGCCGGGTATGGTAGTATGGCAGTATGGCAGTCAAGGTGACATATAGCCTCGACGAGGAGACCGTCCGCAAAATTGCAGTCACGGCCGAGCGCCTGCGCAAACCGAAGAGCCAGATCGTGCGCGACGCGGTGCGGCTCTATCGCCCGGCCGAAGACAAGTTGAGCGAGAGTGAGCGGCGGCGTCTGTTGAAAATTCTCGACGAGTACGTGGCCCAGCCACCGAGCCGTCCCGCCGGAAGCATCGATAGGGAGCTGCGCGAGCTCCGTGCCGTCCGGCGCCTTCCCGGACGTTTGCATCCGGTGGACTGAGCCGTGCTGTTTCTGGACACTTCCGCGCTCGTGGCCAGTCTTAGCGGCGAACGGACGCGATGGCAGATGCTGCGCCTGCTGCTGGAACGGCGGGAGCAGCTGCGCATCAGTGCGCCGGTGCTTTATGAATGGCGCCGTGGGGACCGCTCCGCGGAGGAGTTGAGGGCGCAGCACGACCTCTTCCCGGATGCGTCGGCGGTGCCCTTCACCCACCGCGAAGCCTTCCTCTCCGCCGAGCTCTACTCATCGCTCCCGCGCGCCCGCGCCCGGGCGATGGATTTTGCCATCGCCGCTTGCGCCATCTCCCACGAAGCGCGCCTTTGGACGCTGAATCGGGATGACTTTGCCGACATTCCCGGGCTCGATCTACTGGATCTCGTTTGACAGCCGCACCTGTTGCCACAGGTACCAGGCGGCCACGCTCCGCCACGGCCGCCACACTTCGCCCGCCCGCTGCAGCTCCTTAGGGGTGGGCATCCGCCGCTTGCGGTACGCCAGTTGGTAGCCGTGGCGCACGCCGTAGTCCAGCACCGGCCAGACGTCGGGCCGTCCCATGCGGAACATCAGCAGCATCTGCACGGTCCAGACGCCCACACCCCGCACCTCGGTCAGCCGTTCGATGATCGCCGCATCGTCGAGAGGCTCGAGGCCCTGCCAGCCGGGCACCAACCCGGCCCGGGTCTTTTCCGCCAAGTCCCGCAGCGCGGCAATTTTCTGCCGTGATAGACCCGCCCCGCGCAGCCGTTCCTCGCTCGCCGCCAGCAGCACCTCGGGCCGCGGATAGCCGCCGCCGCCGATCTGCTCCTTCACCCGCGCCAGGATCGCCGCCGCTGCCCGTCCGTGCAACTGCTGGTACTGGATGGCGTGGAAGAGCGCTTCGTACGGATGCTCCTGCCGCTCCAGCGGCATCCGGAACCGTCCCACGGCGGCGATCAGCGCCGCCATCTTCGCATCCGACGCCCGCAGATGCCGCACCGCCCGCAAATGATTAAACGGATAGCCCACTCACGCGATCCCGGCGCCGGCGTGCAGCTTCGCCTCCGTCACCACCTGCACGCTGGCCAGCGTCTCGCCCGGCGCCAGCTCTTCCACCACCAACCCATCCTCGGCCACCCGGATAAACGCCATCTCCGTTACGATGTAGTCCACCACGCCCGCCCCCGTCAGCGGCAGCCGGCAGCGGTGCAGAATCTTGGGCTTCCCGTCGCGCGTCGTATGTTCCATCGCGATATAAAGCCGCTGCGCCGCCGCCACCAGGTCCATCCCTCCGCCCATGCCCTTGATCATCTTGCCGGGGATGATCCAGTTGGCCAGGTCCCCGTTCTCGGCCACTTCCATGGCCCCCATCACAGCCATGTCAATGTGTCCACCGCGGATCATGGCAAACGAATCGGCGCTGGAAAAGTACGACGTGCCGGCAATTTCCGTCACCGTCTCCTTGCCGGCGTTGATCAAGTCCGGGTCTTCGCTCCCCGCCCGCGGATACGGTCCCACCCCCAGCATCCCGTTCTCAGACTGCAGCACCACCTCGATGCCGGGCGGCACCAGGTTCGCCACCAGCGTCGGCAGACCGATGCCCAGGTTCACGAAGTAACCGTCGCGCAACTCGCGCGCGATGCGCCCCGCAATGCGTAGCCGCTTGTCTTGATCTGCCGGCATGGTTCAGTCCTTACGTACGGTCCGCCGCTCGATCGGCTTTTTGTAATTTGTGCCCTTCAGTATCCGGTGTACGTAAATCGCCGGCGTCACGATGCACTCCGGATCCAGTTGCCCCGGTTCCACCAGCTCTTCGACTTCGGCAATCGTCACCCGCGCCGCCGTGGCCATTACCGGATTGAAGTTCCGCGCCGTTTTGCGGTAGATCAAGTTCCCCCAGCGGTCGCCCCGGTAGGCTTTCACCAGCGCGAAATCCGCCTTCAGCCAGCGCTCCATCAGATAGGTCCGCCCCTCGAACTCCCGCGTTTCTTTTCCCTCGGCCACGAGCGTTGCCACCCCCGCCGGCGTGAAAAAGGCCGGAATCCCTGCTCCGCCCGCCCGGATGCGCTCGGCAAACGTGCCCTGCGGCACCAGCTCGGTTTGCAGTTCGCCGCTGCGCGCCTGCTCCTCGAAAATCGAGTTCTCGCCCACGTAGGTCGCAATCATTTTCCGGATCTGTCCCGCCGCCAGCAAAACCCCGATCCCTTCATGGTCGGTCCCGGCGTTGTTGCTGATGACCGTCAGCTCCCGCGTCCCCTGCTCGTGCAGCGCGGCAATCAGGTTTTCCGGATTCCCGCTCAGCCCGAAGCCCCCGATCATCACCGTCGCGCCATCCGTTATGTCGGCCACCGCCGCCCGCGCGCTCGCCTGAATCTTGTTCATGCAGTTCCTATCCTACAATTTGTAAGTGGATTTGCGCGGAAAAGTCGCCCTCGTCACCGGCGCTCGTCGCGGCCTCGGCCGCGCCATCGCCGACGCCCTCGCCGCCGCCGGCGCCCAGGTGGCCCGCCACCTGCGCGCCGAGGGCGAATACGCCGCCGATCTGGCCGACTCAGCCGCGGGCGAAGCCCTTATCACCCGCGTGCTCGACCGCTGCGGCCGCCTCGACTATCTGGTCAACAACGCCGCCTACACGCCGCTGCCCCCGCCCGGCGCCGTCCAGGATTGGGGCGCAGTGCCCCCATTCAATCTCGAGCGTTTTCAGGCCACCATCGCGGTCAACCTGCGCGCTCCGCTGCAGATCTCACTTGCCGCCGCCCGCCTCTCGCCCTCGCTCGCCTCCATCGTCAACGTCGGCAGCGGCAGCGCTTCGACCGGTGATGGCAGCTCGGCCGAGTTTGTTCTCTCCAAAGGCGCCATCCCCACGCTCACCCAGTACCTGGCCCGCCGTCTCGCTCCGCGCGTTCAGGTGAATTGCTTCCTGCCCGGCCTGTTCGCCACCGAGGAAATCGCCGCCCGCGGTCCCGCCTTTGCCCCGCGCCGCCAGGCCATTCTCGAACGCACGCCCATGGCCCGCCCCGGCGAACCCGCCGAAGCCGCCGAAACCATCCTGTTCCTGCTCGCCGGCAACCGCTTCATGACCGGCCAGTGCCTCACCCTCGACGGCGGCTGGCACCTGTAGGAACACTAAGCCGCTTGTGGCAGCAGCAGCATCACGCCCTCTTCCGCGTGCAGCAGTTGCAGCTCGTGTGTGGCGGCAAAGGGCGCGTACAGTTCGTCGAGCGTGATATCCATGTACAGGCTCGCATCTTCGCCCGTCAGTTCGCCCGGCCGCCAGCGCGGGTTGTTGCGGTCCCGGATCACCCTCAGATCGTCCAGCGCAAACACATCCTGCTCCCACCCGCGCTTGCCCTCCCGGATCAGCCTCAGCTCCTGCGGCAGCGGATAGCGGTTCTCCTCGGTTTCGGCCAGCCCGAACGTGGCCGGATAGTGCGCGTCCAGCCAGAACAGCGTCCGTCCCATCACCGCCTGCAGCGCGTCCAGGCACGGCCCCAGCATCACCGTGCTCTCGCAGTGCAGGATGGCCGCGTGAGGGAAGCGCGCCCGCGCCGCCAGCACGCACTCGCTGCTGATGTCGCAGGAAATCAGCTTCCCGAATCCCGCCGCCTGCGCCTCCGCCAGCGACCTGCCCTGATAGCAGCCGGTCTCACAAAATGTGTCCAGCCCATAGCTCTGGCGCAGCCGCCAGGGGTTGACCATGGCAATCGAGCTCATAGCACTTAAAAGCTTCCCGCACGCCGGGGGCCATCGTATTCCATTAGAGTTTTATTAAGGAGCTTTCGATATGACCACTGTTTGGAACATTGACTCCGTCCACACCCACGTCCAGTTCAGTGCGCGGCATCTGATGGTCAGCAACGTGAAGGGCCGCATCGCCAAGGTCAGCGGCACCGTGCGCCTCGAGGAGAGCGACGGCCAGAGCGACTTCACGCGTTCGCAGATTGACGTGAACATGGATGTCTCCAGCCTCGACACCCAGGAGCCGCAGCGCGATCAGCACCTGCGCAGCGCCGATTTCCTCGAAGTGGAAAAATACCCGACGATTACTTTTCGCTCCACCCGCATCGTCCCCCGCGGCACCGCGGGCGAGTACGACCTGACCGGCGATCTGACCATCCACGGCACCACCCTCCCCATCACCCTCGCCGTGGATGCGCCCACCCCGGCCGTGCGCGATCCCTGGGGCGGCACGCGCCGCGGCTTCGAGGCTTCGGGCAAGCTCAGCCGCAAGCAGTTCGGCCTCACCTGGAACCAGGCGCTCGAGGCCGGTGGCGTCATGGTCGGCGACGAGATCAAGATCGGCCTCGAGGTCGAGCTCGTCCTCGCCGCCGACAAGGCCGCCTGACGCCGCTCTGCTTGACGTGAAACCCGGCCATATGTATGATGCCCACATATGGGCGAAGTACTGGACAAACGCGGCGCCGCCGAGGTGCTGATCCTGGCGTTGCTCGAAGCCCGGCCCCGGCACGGCTACGAGCTGGCGCAGTTGATTGAGCAACGCTCCGGCGGCGCCGTCGAGTTCCACGCCGCCTCGCTCTATCCGCTTCTCTACCGTCTGGAGAGGCGTGGCTTGCTTGCCGCCCGCTGGGTCGAGCGGCCCACCCAGCGCCGCCGCCGCTTCTACCGCCTCACCCCCGCCGGTCGCAAGGCCCTCGCCGCCGAGCGCCTCGGATGGTCCCGTTACCTCGGCGCCATGCAGGCCATGCTGCAGCCGGAAGGGGGCGAGTGATGGATTGGGAGCGCTACGTCCGCGAGCGTTTGCCCCTGTCCCACCTCCCGCCCGCTCGCGCCGAAGAAATTGTTGCCGAGCTGGCGCAGCAGTTGGAGCAGGCCGCCCGCGCCGGACGCGACCCGGAAGCGGAAATCCCCGACTGGCCCGCGCTGGCCCGCAAAATCGAACACTCCGTCGCGTCTCCCGTATCGCGCCTGCTCTGGGGAAGCGATCTCGCCCGCGATCTCCGCCACGCCCTCGCCACCTGGCGCCGCGCCCCCGGCTTCGCCGTGATTGCCGTGCTCACGCTCGCGCTCGGCATCGGCGCCAACACCGCCATGTTCAGTTGGGTGAACGCCGAGCTGCTCCAGGCCCTCCCTGACGCCCACCCCTCGCGCCTCATGGTTCTGCAGGAATGGTCGCATGGCCGGCGGGTCGCCGTGTGCTATCCGGACTACCTCGACTGGCGCCAGGATAACCACCGCCAGAACGGCAGCTTCTCCTCTCTGGCCTGGATCGGATGGTTGCACCTTGACGTGGGCGGCGCGGGCAGTCCCGAGGTGGTCCCCGCCGCCTACGTTTCGGCCAACTACTTCTCCACTTTGGGCGTGCCTCCGGTGCTGGGCCGTAGTTTCAGTCCCGGTGCCGACACCGGCGCTGCCAAGCACGAGCTCGTTGCTTCCTGGGGCCTGGCCACGCGCCGCTTCGGCGCGGCCAGCCGTGCCCTGGGGCAACCCCTCAACCTCGATCAGGCCGCTACCTACACCATCGTCGGCGTGCTCCCGCCCCAGTTCCGTACGGCGCAGCAGACCGAACTGTTCGCTCCGATCGGCGTGGACCTCAAGGACAACACCGACCGCGGCGATCGCGGCGACGGGGCGGTGATCGGCCGCCTCACTCCCGGCGCCTCCTTCGAGCAGGCCGCCGCCCAGATGCGCACCGAGCAAGCTCGCCTCGACCGTGCCTATCCCGGCACCGATCAGGGCATCGGATCTACCATTGCCCCGCTGCGCTCTCTATTTGTCGCCGGCGATGCGGCCATGCTCTGGCTAATGTTCGCAGCCGTGGGACTGGTGCTGCTCATCGCCTGCGCCAATGTCGCCAATCTCACGCTCACCCGTACTGCCGTGCGACAACAGGAATGGGGCGTGCGCGCGGCCTTGGGCGCTGGCCGCGGCCGCCTCATACGCCAATTGCTGACGGAAAGCCTGGCCCTGGGCACCGCCGGCGTGGCCATCGGTCTTCTTGTCGCCGAGGCCGGCATGCACGGCCTCGCCGCGCTCATGCCCGTCGCCGGCAACGAAATTGTTCCGCTCGGCCTGGGCTGGCCGGTGCTCGCCTTCACCGCTGCCGTCGCCCTGCTGGTCGTCGTGCTGACCGGGCTGGGGCCGGCCCTGACGGCTCCCCGGCTGCAGTGGTCCGGTCGCGGCAGTGCAAGTCTCGGGTGGCGTCACCGCCGCGAGGTCTTGCTGATAGCCGAAGTCGCTCTGGCCCTCATCCTGACCGCCGCCGCCGGCCTCACGCTCAAGAGTTTCGCCCGTCTGATGGCGGTCAATCCCGGCTTCCAGCCCGCTCATGTCCTTACCCTCGACCGCCGCCTCGCCGGCCCGCGCTATGCCTCCGACACCACGCGGCTTCAGTTCGAGCAGCAGGCGCTGGTGAAGATGTCGGCGTTGCCGGGCGTAGAAATTGCCGGCGTCGGCACTGACCTGCCCCTCACGGGCGATCACAGCCGCAACGACGTCAGCATTGTCGGACGCCCCACTCCTGAGCGCGGCCATTACCCGCATCCTGACTTTCATTTCATCAGTCCCGGCTACCTGCCTGCGCTCGGC
>JBOGKL010000108.1:0-6531 GCA_050745525.1 Terriglobales bacterium
GCCCCGGCGCGCCCGGCGAAGTATTGGCGCAGGCCGGCGGGGGTCTGCACCAGTTCTCCTTCCCGGCCCCCGGGGCGCAAGCGCGCATCCACGGCGTAGAGCGTGCCCGCCTGGGTATAGGCGGTGAGCAACTCGATCCAATGCGCCGCCAGGTGCGTGGCCGCTTCCCGCTCGCGCTCGGAAGCCGCGAAGACCACGTCCACGTCCGACGCCAGGTCGAGTTCGCGCAATCCCAGCCGCCCCAATCCCAGGATGGCCAGGCTCCCGGCTTCTTCGCGTCCCGAGGCGGCCGCCGCCGCGCGCGCGACGCTGAGAGCCGCCGCCAAGGTCGCCTCGGCCAATCGCGTCTGCTCGAGCAGGCTGGCTTCGATGGGCGCGCGCGTCTCCCACTCCTCGACCAGAAGTCGTAAACAGGCGCCTTGCTGCCAGTGGCGCAGGCGATTCATATCGCGCGCCAGCTCCCCGCTCGGTTCCGGCGGCGGCTCGGCGCCGGCTCCCAGCGCCCGCGCCAGCGCGGGCTGGCGGATCAGGGCTTCGGCCATCCAGTCGCTGATTTCAAAAGCGGTGGCCACGCGCATGCGCACGGCGTGCGTGGTCTCTTCCCAGGCGCGCGCGTCTTCTCCCCAGACGCGCGCGTCTTCGGGACGGCTTGCCAGGCTGCGGGCAAAGCGCTCAGCCTGCCTCCGCCCCGCCTCCGTCCAGACAATCTCGGCGGGCCACTCCAGGTTGGCCGCGGAAGCGCGCGGGACGGCCGCGGCGGACTTGCCCTCCAAATAATGCGCGTACAGTTCGGCGGCCGCCTCCATGCGGGCGGCGATGGCGGGACGGGGGTCCTGGTCCCAGTCGTCTCCGCCGAGGCCGAGCGCATGCAGGCTGCGCGCCAGCGCGCGCAACCGCTCCGGCCGCGAAGGCAAGGTGTGGGTCTGTTGCCCCAGGCGCAACTGAACCCGGTGCTCGGTATGACGCAAGAGCGTGTACGCGCCCGCCAGCGTCTGCATTTCACCGCTGCGGATGCATTTGGCGTCGTGCAGGCGCTGCAAGGCAAGCAGCGTGTTGCCGCTCCGCACCCAGGCGTGGTGGCCTCCGTGCAGCCGTTGCCAGTACTGGGTGAGAAACTCGATGTCGCGGATGCCGCCCCGGTCCAGCTTGACGTCGGCCGCCGGACGCCGCCGTCCGGTGGCGCGCTGCAAGCGCAACTGCGCCCCGATGGCCTCGCGCGAGGCGCGCACGCCGGCGGCAATGCGCCCTCCATCGGCGGTTTTCGGGTACACCTGTTCGCCCACGGCGGCGAGAAGTTGCTTTGCCAGCGGCTGCGCGCCCGCACACCCGCGCGCGCGCAGCAGCGCCTGCAACTCCCATTCGCGCGCCTCGGTGCGGTAATAGCGTTCCATGTGGCTGAGCGGTTGCGCCAGTTCCCCCTCGCGTCCGCCTGGACGCAGGCGCAAGTCCACGCGATAGGCCGGGCCCTCGCCGGTCATTTCGGACACGTAGCGGACGATGGACTGGGCCACGCGCGCGAAGAACTCGGCGTTGCTGAGGCTCACGCCCGCACCGCCGGTTCGTCCGTCGTCACTATAGGCAAACATCAGGTCAATGTCGGAGCTGTAATTCAGCTCGCCGCCGCCCAACTTGCCCAGGGCGATCACCACCAGGGCGGCGCCGGAGCCGGAGCCGCTCTGCGGAGTTCCGAACTGCCCCACCCATTCATTCCATGACCAGACGTAGGCCTGCTGCAGAATGGCGTCGGCGAGATCGCTGAGTTCCTGGGTGGTTTCGGCCAGTCCGGCGCGACCCTCGAGATCGCGCAGCGCGATGCGCAGGTATTCGCGCTGCTTGAAGCGCATGAGGCCGCGCGTCCGGTCCTGG
This sequence comes from Terriglobales bacterium, assembly GCA_050745525.1. Classification (GTDB taxonomy): domain Bacteria; phylum Acidobacteriota; class Terriglobia; order Terriglobales; family SCQP01; genus SCQP01. Next base: position 1,867 of record JBOGKL010000108.1, read on the forward strand.
GGCGCCAGGCTGGCGGTGAAGGCGGCCAGGTTGGCTGCCCACTCCTCGCGCACGCGCGAGGGGCGATGGCGCTCCTCGGCCAGCCACACGGCCCATTCCGGCGATTGCAGCAGCGCGCCGGTGAGAAATTCGCTGCCCGCGAATAGGATGGCGAGCGCTTGCGCCAGGCCGGCATCGGCCGCCACCGCCGTGCGAACGAAGATCGGAGCGATCGCCCAGAACCGCTCCCATCCCGCCGCGGCCGCCGCCGGATCGGCGGTCAAATCGGGGTGTACCGCCCAGCCCGTTGCCATGGAATTTATGATAGGTCCGGCAGAGAGGCTTTGGCGGAAGCGCATCGGAGTCGAACCGATCCGGCGCCCTGTGGACGCCACACTGGTTTTGAAGACCAGGACGGCCACCCGGCCGCAGGCGCTTCCACTAAGATGGTAGACCGGCTCCTCATGGCAGCGCATGATGAGGGGCAGCCGATGCGCCCGGAACGCGCCCCCGCGGCGTCTAAGGCTCCAGGACCATGAAATATCTGAGGTACTGGTTTTGGTTGCTGTGCAAGCTCGCCGTCGCCGCCCTGCTGGTTTTGGGCGTATGGACGGTGACTACTTGGGTGGTTCCTCCCCCGCCCACCGGGCTGATGTCGGCGTGGCCGCGCCTGGGCAGCGATTTGCCCTACACCATGGCCGCTTTTCTGGTCGTGGTGGTGGCGTTCGGACTGGGCTGGGCCTGCGCCGTGGACCAAGTCTACCGCTGCCGCACCTGCGCCCGCCGCCTGCGCATGCCGCGCACCAAGGGTAACTACAGCCATGTGATGCTGGGTGGGGCGCCGCATACCGAATACATTTGCACCTATGGACACGGTAGGCTCAACGTCCCGGATGTCCACGTCTCTGGCGGGCACATCTTTCGCTGGGTAGGCTACGGCAGCCTCTGGGAAGACCTCATCCAGGCCGAGCGCCATCCGGAACGTTAGCACGCCCTTCCACACCGACAATCGCCAGCACAACCAGAGCGGCGCCGATTAGCTGCACCTTTCCAAGTGGTTCGTTCCAGAAGATCGCGCTGGCCAGCCAGGCGAAGACGGGCTCGGCGGCAAATATGACCGCAGCATGCGTGGAGGGGGTGAACTGCTGCGCCCAACTCTGCACCGTGAACGCCACCGCGGTGGCCAGGACCGCCGTAATCGCTATGGCAATCCATAATCGCGGGGTGTTGGCCCAGTGCGGATGAGTGCTCAGGGGCAGCGTGAACCAGGAAAACACCGCCGCAAATACGACTTGCAGCACCGCCAGATCGCGGAATTTCATCCGCGGCGCCCACTCGCCCAGCAGCACAACCTGCAAGGCAAAGGCCAGCGCGCATAGGGCCACCAAGCCCTCACCGCGCCAGGCCGATGACGACGTGGCCGCGCCCCCAACCGGCGGGGCGACGAGCAAGTACAACCCCAGCAGGACTACGCCCGTACAGGCCCAGACCACCGGCCGGAGCTTGCGCCGCCAGAATCCGGCCAAAAGCAGGGGCACCAGGACGACGTACATGCTGGTGATGAAGGCTGCTGTGGCCGGCGCCGTTAGCGCCAGGCCCGCCGTTTGCAGGGCGTAGCCGGCGGCCAGACATAAGCCCAGCAGCGCGCCCGCGACCCAGGTGGCCGCCGGAAGGCGGCGCCAGTCGAGCCGATACCAGGCGGCCAGCAATAGCGCCGCCAGGGTCAGGCGCACGGCGCAAAAACTGAGGGCATCGGCGTCGCGCAGGGCCGACTTCACCAGCGGGAAGGTAATGCCCCAAATCAGCGTGACGGCCAGCAGCGCGGCGTCGGAGGCAGCGGCTCGCGGTCGTGCCTGCGAGGCGGTGGAGGGGCCGGCCGGCATGATGGCTCAGCTCGCCAGACGCGAGCGCTGGGAGGCGTGTTGCGCGGACGTCAGCGCGGCCAGAATCCACAGCAGTCGCTGTAGCGCCAGGCTGCGATCGCTGGGCTCGTACCATTCTCCCAAGGTGTGGATGCCGCCGCCGGCGCCGCCCGCCCCCAGGCGCACGGCTTGCCGTCCCTGGGCGATGGGGATGTTGGCGTCGGTCGAGGCACATTGCATCTCCGAGGCGATGCCGAGCATGCTGTCCACCTGCCGCACCACGCGCACGATCGGGGCGTCCGGCGGCAGTTCCCCGCCCGGCCGGCTGCCGAGGGATTCCAATCGCGCGGAAACGCGACCGCCGCTGGAAACTTCATTTTCCTGTTCCACCCCGGCCGCCAAGGCACGCCGCACGGCCAGCTCGAGCTGATGCAGGCGCCGAGGATCGCGCGCGCGCAGATCAAGCTTCATCTCCGCCTCGGCGGCAATCATGTTGACCGCGCCGCCGCCGTGCAGACAGCCCACATTGCAGGCCATCTCACCCGGCTCGGATCGCACTTGGGCCAGCAACGCCGCGCCCACGCGCAGGGCGGCATGCACGGCGCTGACGCGTCCGGCGTCGGACCAACTGTGCCCGCCCGGTGCGGTGAATACGGCCCGCAGGCGCAGGCTGGGCAACGCCGCCGCGGTGATGGCGCGCATGCCGGGACCGTCGAGCACCAGCGTCCAGGCGATCCGCTGCGCCCAGTGGCCGGCGGGGCGGAATAGATGTCGCATGCCTTTGAGGTCACCCTCTCCCTCCTCGCCCACGTTCGCCACCAGGACGACGGGGGCGCCGCTATCGGCGTCCTGCTCCGTGAGCCAGCGCGCGATGGCGAGCAGGGCCGCCAGTCCGGCGCCGTTGTCGCAAATGCCGGGACCAAGCAAACGGGTGCCCCGCCGCGCGACGCTCACCCGGGTACCGGCGGGAAAGGCCGTATCCAGGTGCGCGCTGACCGCGATCACCCCCGCGCCGCGGCTTCGTGTGCGTTCGGCGATCACGTTGCCCGCCCGGTCCAGGCCCGCCGTCCAGCCCAAAGCCGCCAGTTGGCGGACCATCCACGCCGCCCGCGCCGCTTCCAGGCCGGTGGGCGCGGCGATGGCGGTGACCTCCAGTTGACGTTGTTGCAGCCCACGCTCCCAGGCCTGCAAGCGCTTGCCGGCCTGGCGCAGGCCGGCTTCCTCGCCGCTGCGCACCACCGCCTCCGGGTCGGGCATTGACGGGCGCGGGACCCCGCGTGCTCCAGGCGCCACTGGCGCCTTCGCCGCCACGCGAACCGCTGGGGGCTCGACCGGGCTGGGGTACCCCGGAGCCCCAGTCCGGTCGGGCCCGGTCACAGATCCGACCCCGGCTTCGTTACCGTGCAGCGGAGAATGCATGTGATTTCAATCGTAATCCACCCGCACCAGGTACAGTCCGCCGGCGGGCGCGGTGGGGCCTGCCGCCTGCCTCCGCCGCGCCGCCAGCACAGCAGCGATCTCGGCCCCCGAGCGCGCGCCGCGGCCCACGTCGAACAAAAAGCCCACCAGGTTACGAACCATGTGATGCAAAAATCCCTCCCCGGTGATCTCGTACACCAGCTCGGGGCCTTCGCGCCGCATCTCGGACCGCCAGACGGTGCGCACCGTGCCGGCCGGGGCCGGCTCGTGCTTTTCCGGCGTGGCGGCAAAGGAGCGGAAGTCGTGACGACCTTCGAAGGCGGGTGCGGCGGCGATCATGGCCGCCTCGTCGAGCGGATAGGGATGGTGATAGACATACCCGGCGAGAAACGGCGGACACACCGGCTCGCGGTAGATGCGATAGCGGTAGAGCTTGCCGCGCGCCTGGTGCCGCGCATGAAAATCCGCCGCGGCCTCCTCGACCGCCAGCACGCGCACGCTGGCGGGCAACTTGGCATTCAGGGCGCGCTGCAGGTTCGCCGCCGGCAGCCGCGCCTGCAGCCGCACGTGGGCCACTTGCCCCAGGGCATGCACGCCGGCATCGGTACGGCCCGAGCCATGCACCAGCGCCCGTTCGCCAGTGACCGCATACAGTGCGTCGCTAAGGGTTTGCTGCACCGTCGCCTTCCCCGGCTGCACCTGCCAGCCGTGAAAGGGGCGGCCGTCGTAGCTCAGGCACAAACGCAGAGTTCTCAATTCAGTCATGGGCATGAGCCAGCCGCGGGACTGTTGATTGGCACCGGACCCCGCTCGGCTGCGCCGAGCGACCCGCTTTACTTCGCTAGGGCTGGGGCCCCGCGGCCCCAGCCCTAGCTGCTATGATCATACTTATCCCGGTCCGGCGAAGGCGCTGGGCCACGCCCGCTGCAAAAATCGCCGCCTAAAGCGAAACGTGACGGCGGTAATTTTCGTACTTCCAAGCATTGTTCATGCACCGCGCGCATGTTCGCATCCACGAGACATCCATGACGATCCGCAGGTTTTTGCTCCCTGTACTGGGCTTGCTGCTGGCGGGCGCACTGCCCGCCCTCGCGCAGCAGGCGCACAGCATTGATGTGAATCCGGAAGGCATCAATTTCGCCGTCGGCCGCCCCTGGACCCAGACCTTGTTCGGACAGGAGCCGATTGCCGTGGCCCCGGTCCAGCTCGCCAACAGCCCGCGTGTGATGAGCCTGCTGCACGACGGCAAGCTGTACCTGTCGCTCGATGACGCCATCGCGCTGGCTCTGGAAAACAACCTCGATATCGCCATCCAGCGCTACAACCTGCCGATTGCCGATACCGACATCTTGCGCGCCAAGTCGGGCGCCTCACCGCTGGGCGTGGCCACGGGCGTGGTCAGCGG
>JBOGKL010000109.1:0-4579 GCA_050745525.1 Terriglobales bacterium
GCATCATACACCTCACCTCGAGCGGCGCCCTCCGCGCGTTTTCCAACCACTCGCCGTATTGCGCATGCAAAGCCGGTCTCGCCCACCTCACCCCCGCCATGGCGCGCGCGCTGGCGCCGGACATTCAGGTCAACGCCGTTGCTCCGGGCCTGATTGCCCTGGGCGGAGAGCTGACGCCCTGGGAAGAACATATGCGCGCGCGCACCCCCTTGCAGCGCGCCGGCACGCCTCAGGATGTTGCCGATGCGGTCTTATATCTGGCCACCTGCAATCGCTATCTCACCGGGCAAACCCTGGTCGTGGACGGAGGTCTGTCGCTGATATGAAGACCCACACCGCCTATCTCACCTTCAACACCCGCAAGCACCGCGAGTACCTCAACATCACCGCCCGCGTCGCGGCCGAGGTCGAAAAATCCGGCGTTCAGGAAGGCATGGTGCTCGTCTCCGCCATGCACATCACCGCCGGCGTCTGGGTGAACGACGCCGAAAACGGGCTGCTGGAAGATATTGACGCCTGGCTCGATCACCTCGCGCCCTTCCGCGCCGACTACCACCACCATCGCACCGGGGAATCCAACGGCGACTCCCACCTCAAGAGCCTGCTCGTGCATCACGAGGTGATCGTGCCCATCACCGCCGGGCGCTGCGACTTCGGCCCCTGGCAACAGATCTATTACGCCGAGTTTGACGGGCAGCGGGCGAAGCGCGTCATTGTCAAGGTGATGGGCGAGTGAAGGCGCCGCAGCGGGTCCTGCTCATTCACTTTGGGCAACTGGGCGATGCGGTGATGGCGCTGCCCGCTGCGCGCGCGCTGCAGGCGCGCTTTCCCCGCGCCCAGCTCACGCTGCTCTGTGCGCGCGGTTCGGATGCGATTTTCCGCCTGGCCGGCTTTGCCGATACCTGGCCCGTGGATCGGGTGCGGTGGAAGCGCCAGCCCTGGCGCGTGCTCTACGCCGCGCCCGTTCTGCTGCTGCGGCTGCGGCGCCGGCGTTTCGATCTCTCGGTGGACCTGCATTCCTACAAAGAAACCAACTGGCTGGCGTTTCTGGCCGGCATCCCGCAGCGCGTGGCCATGCTGCGGCCGACGCGCTCGATCCCCACGCTCATCAATCGCAAGCCGCCGCCGGATGATCCCGACGCCCGACTGCTCGACCGCTACTGCCAGGTCCTGCAGCCGCTTGGCATTCTCGTCGCCGCAGGCGATCGCCTGCCCTCGCTCGTCCCCCCGCCGCCGCCGGATGTCGTGGCCGCGAGCGCCCGTCCCATCCTCGGCCTCTGTCCTGGCGCCGGTCACCCCAGCCGCCGCTGGCCCGCCCAGCATTTCGCCGAAGTGGCTCAGGCATGGGCGAGCCGGGCGCGGGTGGTGGTCTTTGCCGGCCCCGAAGAAGACGCCGCCCTTCTCGACCCGCTCGCCGCAGTTGCCGGCGTCGAGATCCTGCGCCACCTGACGCTGCCCGAGTTGGCGGGCGCGCTCGCGTCCTGCCGCGTGGTTCTGACCAACCCGACCGGCCCATCCCACATCGCCGCCGCTGTCGGCGCCCGCGTGCTCACGCTGGGAGAAATCCCCGCCTTTGATCCGGTGCCCGTCCCGCCCGGCCGCGTTGTCGCCCTGCGCGCCCCCAACGGCATGGCCGCCCTCGCCGTTCCCGACGTCCTCACCGCTCTCAGTGAGCTTTGGGCCTGAGCAGCGGGTTGCGCCAGCGCAGACCTGGAAAGCGCGCGAAATCCGCATCGGTGGACTGCAACTGCGCCTGATGCTCAATAGCCAATGCCGCCAGGTGCGCGTCAGTGGTCAGGTTCGCACCCACTCCCAACCCTTCCAGTAGCCGGAACAGGATGGTGGCGTGTTCGCGACCCGGAGCAATCACGCTAACCTGCGGTCGCTCCAGCCAGGAACGCACAAAGGCGCAGGCGGTTGCCACGGGCAGCGGGCGCGCCGCGACTCGCGCGCTTGTAGTCAGGCGGATAAATCCCAAAATCGCGACCCACGCCAGCCCTACCGCCTCGCTGCCGTTGAGTTGTTCCGTCCACCATTGTCGAGCGGCTTCATGCTGGCGGGTTTCTGCGTTGTAGGCATACAGCAGCAGATTGACGTCAGGAATGATCACGCTCGCGCTCCATCTTGTCCAGTGCGTCCTCCGCTTCCATCTCATCGTTGATCTGGTTCATGCGGTCCAAATCAATGCCCGGCCGAAAACCGAAGCTATGGCCACGAATGCGAAACGGGGCTAGCGCCGTGCGCCGCCCCGGTCCCTGCAATGCCCGTCGCAAGGCCTGATTCACCGTCGCCTTAAGCCCGGCACCGGTGCGCCCCATCTCGCGCCGTAGCGCTTCAGCTACGTCCGTCTCGAGCGTGAGGGTGGTCCGCATGTGAGCATCATGATGCCTAACATGCTTGATGTCAAGATGCTCTACCCCGCCGAAAGCGGCGGCTGTTATAATGCCGGGCAGTGCCACTCACCCCCGGTACCTCACTCGGACCTTATGAGATCCTGGCGCCGCTGGGCGCGGGGGGCATGGGCGAGGTCTATCGCGCGCGTGACACGCGCCTCAAGCGCGAGGTCGCCATCAAAGTGTTGCCGGCGGCCGCGGCGCACGATGCGCGCGCGCTGCAGCGCATGGAGCAGGAAGCGCGTGCCGTGGCCGCGCTCAACCACCCCAACCTGCTCAGCATCTACGACATCGGCCAAACCTCCTCCGGCGAGCCCTACCTGGTCACCGAGCTGCTCGAGGGTGAATCGTTGCGCCAGCGCCTGCAAGCTGGTGCCATCGGCCAGCAGAAGGCCGTGGATTACGCCGCGCAGATCGCGCGCGGTCTCGCCGCCGCGCACGAAAAGGGCATCGTCCATCGCGACCTGAAGCCGGAGAACGTCTATCTGACCCGCGACGGCCGGGTCAAGATTCTCGACTTCGGCCTCGCCAAGCTCAACCTCACCGCCGGCAGCGAGGATGTCACCGTCCTCGATCCAGCCGTGCCCGCCACCGCGCCCGGCGCCGTGCTGGGAACGGTCGGGTACATGGCGCCCGAACAGGTGCGCGGCAAACCCGCCGACGCGCGCAGCGACATTTTCAGCCTGGGTGCGGTGATGTACGAAATGCTGACCGGGCGGCGCGCCTTCCGCGGCGACTCCGCCGTGGACGTGATGAGCGCCATCCTCCGCGAAGACCCGGAGCCTCTGGCCGCGGCCACGGAATCCTCGGCGCGCTCGGCGCCGGCGCCGGCTCTCGACCCGATCGTGCGCCACTGCCTGGAAAAAGACCCGCGGCAGCGCTTCCAGTCCGCCGACGACATCGCCTTTCAGCTCGGCCAGCTCACCCAAACCCAATCCAGCTCCGCCGCCCTGCCGGCGCTGCGCGCGCGCCGCCGCAGCGTGGCGCTGCCGCTGGTGGTCGCCGCGCTGGTCGTCGCCGTGGGCGTCATCCTTTGGCTGGCGTTGCGGGGCTCCGCGGCGCCGGGCGTGCCCACGCTGCAGCGCATCACCTACCAGCAGGGCATGATCAGCGGTGCCGCCTTTCTGCCCGGCGATCAGAGCGTCGTCATGAGCGCCTCCTGGGGCGGATCGCCCTACGCGCTTTACACGGCGCAATCCTCCGCCGCGGGTACCGCGCCCACCCTGGAACGGCTCTCTTCCGCCGGGGATACCGTCGTCGCCACTTCGTCCCAAGGCGCCATCGCCCTGCTCGGGCTCAGCGGCAAAGAAGTGGGCGTATCTACGCTGTTGTCCATCATTCCCCCCGGCGGCTCGGCACCGCGCCCGGTGGCGCAAAACGCTCTCGGCGCGACCTTTGCCTCCGACGGTACCCTGGCGATTGTGCGCGAGAATCCCTCCACGCACGCCGTGACGCTGGAGCACCCCATGGGTCATGTGCTGTACCGCTGCCCCAGCTTCTGCTCGGCTCCGCGTTTTTCGCCGGATGGCAAGTCCATCGCCTTTCTCGATCATCCGCAGTTGGGCGACACCCGCGGCGCACTCGCCATCGTGAACGTGAGCGGGCCGGTCCAGGTGCGCCGCCTGTCTCCCGAGTTCAACAACATCGAAGACGTGCGCTGGGCGCCCTCGGGCCGGGAGATCTGGTTCAGCGCCAGCAACGCCATCAATCTCTTCGTGTACAAGACCGATCTGCACGGCCACCTGCACCTGGTCTGGCAGTCGCCCAGCGATGTACGGATAGACGGCGTCGCTCCCGATGGCCGTGTTCTGGTGACCTCGTTCCTGATCCGCGGCGTGGCGCGCGTGGGCACGGTTGCCAATCCCGTGGGCACCGACGAGTCCATCCGCAGTTTTGCCAGCAATCTCTTCCTCACCGCCGACGGCAAGCAGGCGGTCGAGGGTGAAGAGGCCGGCGTCAATACCTCCACCTACTCGGCCTACCTGCGCCAGTTGGACAGCGACGCGCCTCCGGTGCGCTTGGGCGATGGCCGTCCGCTGGCGCTCTCGCCCGATGGGCAATGGGCCTTGTCGCAGTTGCCCGACCCGGCGCTGTCGCTGGAATTGTTGCCGGTCGGCCCGGGTGAGCCGCGCCGCCTGACCCCTGCGCGCTTGCAGTTTTACCCATGGGGTGCATCGTTCCTCCCC
>JBOGKL010000110.1:0-4641 GCA_050745525.1 Terriglobales bacterium
GATCTATGTGGCGATCGGCATCATCGGGGCGACGGTGATGCCGCACAACCTCTATCTGCATTCCGCGCTCGTGCAGAGTCGCAAGTTTCAGAAGGACGAACCGTCTCTGCGGCGGGCCATTCAATTCAACACCATTGACTCGACCGTCGCCCTGACCATTGCGTTCTTTGTCAACGCGGCGATCCTGGTGCTGGCGGCGACGGTGTTCTTCGGCAAAGAAAGCGTGGCCCTCTCCGGCGGCCAAGTGGTGAAGTTCTCCGCCGACAATGACTGGATCCGCGTCGCCTATCTCACGCTGGCTCCGCTCCTGGGGACGCCCATGGCCAGTACGCTCTTTGCAGTGGCCCTGCTGGCCAGCGGCCAGAGCAGCACCATCACCGGCACCCTCGCCGGCCAGGTCGTCATGGAAGGCTTCATGCGCTGGCGCATTCCCCCCTGGATGCGCCGCCTCATCACCCGCCTCTTCGCCCTCATCCCGGCCGTGCTCATCATCGGCCTGCGCGGCGCCAGTAGCGTCACCGACCTGCTCGTCCTCAGCCAGGTCATCCTCGCCCTGCAGTTGCCCTTCGCCATGTTCCCGCTGCTCCACTTCACCAGCTTCCGCAAACGCATGGGGCAGTGGCGCAACCCCGCATGGCTGCAGGTCGCCGGCTGGACGACGGCTGTCCTGATCACCGCCGCCGACATCTGGGCGCTGCCCTCCTCGCTCGGCATCGCCTGGCACGTCATCATTGGTCATTAAGAGCAGGCTTGAGAATTCGCCCGCGCCTTGACAGCTAACCGGGGCGTAGCCGAATCTAGAGGTGGTGCAGGCGGTCGCGCATAAGTTGCGAGCCAGTCGCATCTAGATTGCCCTGCGAACGGGTTGCAAACGGATGTCGCCTCACCACCTCAGACCACTACAGGGCGCTCACATGAGCGCGGCGTGCCGGCCGTGAGCACCTCCATTGCCCCACGTCCGGGTTCCTCGTCGCGCTCGCAACCGCGCCCGATCTGGCTGCGCAGGTTCTTGATCCTTGGCGGGCTGGCCGTGGCCGCCCTCTTCGTCTGGCAGGCGCTGACGGCCTCGGGTAACCCCAATCCGCTGGCGCCCCACACCAGCTACTCGGCCGCTTTGCTGGACATCGCCGTGCTCGTGTTCCGCGAGGGGCTGGAGTGCGTGCTGGTGCTGGCCGCGGTCACGGCGGGCATGCCGGCCGAACGCCAGGGCTACTTGCGCCCGATCGCGGTGGGCGTGGGCGGCGGCTTTATCGCCACGGTGCTGACCTGGATCGCGGCCGTCCATATCGTGGACGCGCTCAGCCAGAGCGTCTCCGCGCTGGCGCTGCAGGCGGCCACCGGGCTGCTGGCCGTCGTCGTGCTGCTGGTGGTGATGAACTGGTTTTTCCACAAGCTCTACTGGACGGGCTGGATCTCGATGCACAACCGCCGTAAGCGCGACCTGGTGCAGAGGGCCGAAGTCCAGAGCGCGGCGCGCTGGGGCGTGTTTTGGGGCATGGTGGCGCTCGGCTTCACCTCCCTCTACCGCGAGGGCTTCGAGGTGGTGCTGTTCCTGCAGACCTACCGCCTGCAGCTCGGCAACGCCACCGTCATGTGGGGCGCGCTGATCGGCATCGTGCTGGCCGGCACCGTCGCCGTGCTCACCTTCCTTGCCCACAAGCGGCTGCCCTATAAGAAAATGCTGGTCCTGACGGGCGTGCTGCTGGGCATCGTGCTGATCGTCATGGTGGGCGAGCAGGTGCAGGAGATGCAGTTGGCGCACTGGGTCGCGGCCACTAACATCCCCTGGCTCGACGGCGTGATTCCCGCCTGGATGGGCTTGTGGTTGTCGGTGTTCCCCACCGTGCAGTCGCTGGCCGCGCAGACAGTGGCTGCCGCCGCCGTCCTGGGCTCCTACGTGGTCGCCAGCCGCCGCCGCACGCCGTTGGCTTAAGTCCGTGCTAAGATACCCCTATGGGGTATTCAAAGCTGCGTCTGAAGATTTCCGGCATGAGCTGCGCGCACTGCGTGCACGCGGTCGAAGGCGTGCTGGCCGCGACACCCGGCGTGCAGCCGGGCAAGGTCGCCGTGGGCCGGGCGGAGCTGGCCTACGAACCGGGCGAGGTCACGCCCGCTGAGATCGTTCGCCGCATCGGCGAGGCGGGCTACACGGCGGAGGTGGAATGAGCGCTGCCGCCAACACCGGCGCCGACGCGGCCACTCAGGTCGAGCTGCCGATTGCCGGCATGACCTGCGCCTCCTGTGTGCGCCGCGTCGAGAAGGCGCTGGCGCGAGCGCCCGGGGTAAGCGAGGCGGCGGTGAACTTCGCCACCCGGCGCGCGCGCGTCACCTATGATCCGGAGCAGGGGGATGTCGCCGCGCTGGTGGCGGCGGTTGCCGGCGCCGGCTACGAGGTCGCGGCCGAAACCGACGGGCAGCCAGAGGCTGAGGCGAGCGAAGCCGCCCGCCTGCAGCGACGGTTTTGGATTGCGCTGGCGCTGGCCGTGGCCGTGATGGTCGGCTCCATGGCTTTGGATGCGGAATTGGCCCAGGGCCCACACGCCACGCGTGCGCTCGATCCGCTGATGCGCTGGATGGCACCCATGCAGCACGCATTGGCTGCTGCCCTGCCCTGGCTGTTCGCCGTTCCCTCCGGCGTGCTGCGCTGGGCTCTTCTGGTGCTCACGCTCCCGGTCCTGCTCGGGCCCGGACGCGGCTTCTATACACGGGCCTGGAAGGCGCTCCGGCACGCCAGCGCCGACATGAACACGCTCATCGCCGTGGGTACGGGTGCGGCGTTTCTGTTCTCGCTGATTGCGACCGTTGCCCCGCGCCTGTTCACCGCCCACGGGCTGCCCGCCAACGTCTACTACGAGGCCGTGGACTGGATCCTGGCTCTCATCCTGCTCGGCAACTGGCTGGAGGCACGCGCGCGCCGCGAGACCTCGGCTGCCGTGCGCGCGCTCATCGGACTGCAGCCGGACGAGGCCGGCGTGCTCGCCGCCGATGGCAGCGAGCAGCGCCTTCCCGTGGCGGCGCTGCAGGCGGGCATGCGCGTGCGCGTGCGGCCGGGCGAGCGCATCCCCGCCGATGGCGTGGTTCTCGATGGCGCCAGTTGGGTGGACGAGAGCATGCTCAGCGGCGAGGCCACGCCGGTGGAGAAGCGCCCCGGCGCCCAGGTTACCGGCGCCACGCTGAACGGAGGCGGCTCGTTCGTTGTCGAGCTGCGGCGCGTGGGCGCCGATACGGCGCTGGCGCATATCGTGCGCCTGGTCGAGCAGGCGCAAGGGTCGAAAGCGCCCATCGAGCGTCTGGCCGATCGTGTGGCGGGCGTGTTCGTCCCCGTCGTGATCGCCATCGCCGCCCTCACCTTTGCGCTCTGGATGTTGCTCGGCCCGGCGCCCCAACTGCTGTGGGCGATGTTGGCCGCCGTCACCGTGCTGATCATCGCCTGCCCCTGCGCCATGGGACTGGCGGTGCCCACGGCGGTTGCGGTGGGCACGGGCCGGGGCGCGCAATTAGGCGTGCTGGTCCGCAACGCCGAGGCCCTGGAGCGAGCGCGCTCGGTCACCACGATACTCGTGGACAAGACCGGAACCCTGACCGAAGGAAAGCCGCGCCTGCAGGCGATGGCGCTGCAGCCGGGCTACTCCGAACCCGGCTGCAGCGAAGAAGAAGCGCTGCGCCTCGCCGCCGCCGTCGAGTACCACTCCGAACATCCGCTGGGCCGCGCCTTGGTGGCCGCTGCCAGCGAGCGGGGACTGACGCTGCCGCGGGCCGAGGCCTTCCAGAGCGAGGCCGGCATGGGCGTCAGCGCCGTGATCGAGGGCCGCCGGGTGAGCGTGGGGCGGGCCATGAACGCTCCCGCTGCCTGGGCCCGCCAGGGCTGGACGGTGGTCGAGCTGCGCGTAGACGAAAACCCAGCCGCGCTGCTGGCCATTGCCGATGCGCTCAAGCCCGATTCCGCCCGCACCGTGGCGGCGTGGAAGCGCATGGGGCTGCGCGTGGGTCTGCTGACCGGCGATGCCGAGCCGGCTGCCCGCGCCATCGCCGCTGCTGCGGGCATTGATTCGATCGAGGCCGGCCTGCTGCCCGGCGGCAAGGCCGAGATCGTCCGCATGTTGCAGCAGAAGGGCGAGGTGGTGGCCATGGTCGGCGACGGCATCAACGACGCCCCCGCGCTGGCGCAGGCCGATGTGGGCATCGCCGTGGGCACGGGCGCCGGCGTGGCCCTCGCCGCCAGCGACATCACGCTGCTCGGCTCCTCGCTCGCCGGCGTGACCACGGCGCTCGCGCTCTCGCGCGCGACGATGCGGCGCATCCGCGAAAACCTGTTTTGGGCGCTCGTCTATAACGCCATCGGGATTCCGATTGCGGCCGGCGTGTTGTACCCCTGGCTGGGCGTGCTGCTCTCCCCGGTCATCGCCAGCGCCGCCATGGCCTTCAGTTCAGTCAGCGTCGTGAGCAACAGCTTGCGGCTGCGGGGATGGAAGTATGCCAAAGCCCACTAAAGCCGAGGGCGTGACCGCGACGGAAAAGCGGGCGCTGATGCTGCGCCTCAAGCGCGCCGAAGGTCAGGTGCGCGGTCTGCAGCGCATGGTCGAGCAGGACCGCTACTGTCCCGAGGTGCTCACCCAGATCTCCGCCGTGCAGGAGTCGCTG
>JBOGKL010000111.1:0-2080 GCA_050745525.1 Terriglobales bacterium
CGCCGCGATAGCGCGTCGGCCAACTCCGGTTTTCAACATCTTTGCCCAGCGCAAAAATGGCGTGGGCCCAGGGTTGCCGCACGCTCAGGCAGATCATGCCAACATTTTCCCCCGCTTCGCTTTCGGCGGGGTGTGCTGCACGACAAAGCGCGCGCAATTGAATCCCAGATGGGGAGTAGGTCCGTAAGGGCTTTCCCCTCAATGGGTGCTGCGTGCGCCGGCGCCATCGCGCAAGTCAATGAGGCGCGGCCAGCACCAGCAATGCCAACCCACCGTCCAGTTTGAGCAACCTGACAACGCCACGGCCGCGGTCTGCGATGACCTCGGCGCAATCACTAAGTAGACCGCAAGCACGGAGCCGGCACCGGAACCTGCGACCGCGGTCGCGGAATAGGAGTCTTCATGCCCTGGACCCTGACTGTCTCCGCGCTGACGCGCGGTGAGACGACCATTGATGTGTTCGGCTCGCTGGCCTTCAACGGCGATTACACCGCCGGCGGGGATGCGGGCGGCTTTCCCTTCCACTACGGCAACAACAGCCAGCCGTTCGCCGGGCTGCTGATGGAGTCCGTGCTGCACGCCGGCCAGGCGCCGCTTTCCGGCCGCGTGGATTTGGGCCACGGCTACGAAGAAAAGTTCGTGCCCTTCGCCGGCGAGGTGGTGCCAGCCCTCAAGATTTACGTTTCCTCGACCGGCGCCGAGCTGGCCGCAGGCGCGTATCCGGCGGCGCTGACCGGGGCCACCGATCTGCAAGCCGAGCTGCGCTACGCGAAAAACATCTAGCTTTCTAGGTCAGCCGGTCGCGCTGGCGCTGGAGTTCGTGGCGCTGCTGTGGTTGCCCGCTGGCGTGCATCTGCTGTTTCCGCCGCGCGAGCCAGCATACGGGCAGGCCCGGTATCGCCGCGATGGGCAAGCGCTGCTGCCTGACCCGCAGCTGACGCCAGGCGCAGCCGTGGCCGGCGCGACCGCGGCCGCGGTTTGCGGCCATGACTACTCCACTCAAGAGCGGGATGTCTCGGCCTCACTCAAGCGGCAGGCGTACACCGAATACCGGGCGGTGAAAAAGCCCGGCGTCTGCTGCGAAGTTGACCACCTGATTAGCCTGGAAGTCGGCGGGTCAAACACACTGGCAAACCTCTGGCCGCAACCGTACGAGCCGAAGCCGGGCGCGCGCGAAAAAGACCGGCTGGAGGATTACCTGCACCGGGAGGTTTGCTCGGGCGCGCTGCCGCTGGCCCAGGCGCAGCGTGAGCTGAGCCAGGATTGGGTGCGAGCTTACCGGCAAATGGCCGCCGCAGAGTCGGTTGCCAGCGTCGGCCGATGATTGCAGAGAAAACCCGGTGGGGGTTTTCTTGGCACTGTTCAACCCGGCTGCAGCCGTGGCTCCTAAAACGCCCGACACCGCTCCGGCGGGCGCGCCTCTGGAATGCGCGCTGGTGCGCGCCACGCGGACGCTGCTGCACGGGCAATGGCACTGGCAGGGCGTGATCGTGCATCCGCCCGAGGCCGCCGGCAAGCTCGATCCGCAGGCCAACGCCACGCTGCTGGTCCAAGCCGCGGAGTATCAGCTTTGTGCCGCGGGCGTGCGCGGGCCGGCGCAGATCACCCTGTTCTTTGACCTATGAGCAAGCACTGGATTTTGTTAGCTGCGGCGATCGCGCTGGGCTGCCTGCCGCTACGCGCGCAACGGGTCGGCGGCGGATCGGGCGGCAGCGGCAACGCCACGAGCATCCAGGCCAAGCCGGTAGCCGCGACCGCGCCGACGACCAACGAAGTTCTGACCTGGAACGGCTCGGCGTGGGCACCAGCCGCCCTGGGCACCGGCAGCGCCATTTGGTCCGGCATCGCCAACCCCACGGGCAACCTGGCGCTGGCGATGGCCGGTTACGCCACCACGCTGACGTGGGGATCCGCCAGCGGCACCACCCCGCGGTTCGAGCTGACCGACGGCGCAAGCGATACCGGGACCGGCGTCATGCTGCGCGTGACCACGGCGGCGGGCTCGACCGAAATCCCCGTCCAGTTCGATGCGAACGGCAACGGCGTGCAGTTGACCGCGGGCGGCGTGCTGACGGCCATC
>JBOGKL010000112.1:0-10988 GCA_050745525.1 Terriglobales bacterium
GACGACGCCAGCGGCCTCCAATCCAACTCCGACACGTTGCCGCCGTTGCCGCGGTCCTGGATCATGATCGCCGCCGTGTCCTGCTGCGACGCCAGCACCCAGTAGGGATAGCGATTATCGGTCGAGACGTGATACAGCTGTGCCACCGGCAGCGCGTAGTAGCTGCTCCAGGTATGACCGCCGTCGAGCGACACGGCGGCGCCCTGGTCGTCGCCGTAGATCATGCGCTGTCCGTTGGTCGGGTCAATCCAGACCTCGTGCATATCCTCGCCGCCGGGCGCGCCTTTGAAGGCGTGGAACGTCTCGCCGCCGTCGGTCGAGCGGTAGGCGGCGGTGTTCATGACATAAATCAGGTCCGGGTTCTCCGAATCCACCCACACGCCGCAAATGTAGGCGCTGCCGGTGATGCGGCTGTCGTTGGCGGCCATGCGCCGCCAGGTCGCGCCCTGGTCGTCGGAGCGGTACAGGCCGCCGCTGCCGATCACATATACGCGCTGTCCGTTCGTGTTCATGGCCACGGTGACGGAGGTGCGGCCGCTGTGCAACGGGTAGCTGTCCACCTGGGTCCAGGTCTTGCCTTCATCGAGCGACTTGTAGAGTTCGGTATGCTGCGTCCGCGCCGGTCCGCGCGCGCCGCGTCCTTCTGGCGGGCTATCCACCCCATCGGCGATCATGGTCGCAAACACGACGTTGGGCTCATCGTAGGGCGAAGCCAGGTCGCGCGCTCCGGTCACGGCATCAGGCGCGAGCACGTTCGTCCAGGTCTGTCCGCCGTCGTCGCTGCGGAATACGCCGCGCTGCGTGCCGTAGATCCCGCTCAGCGCCGCCACCAGCACGATGTTCGGATTCTTCGGATCCACGACGATGCTGGGAATCTTGTACGTCCCCTCCAGCCCGATATGCGTCCACGTCTTGCCCCCGTCGGTGGACTTATACATCCCGTCGCCGCCCTCACCCTCATGACCTTCGTGCTGGACGGCGTCGCCGCTGCCGGCATAAATCACGTTCGGGTCTGACGGCGCGACCGCGATGGCCCCGATGCTGTCCACCGCATGCACCTGATCGAAGATGGGGAACCAGGTCATGCCCGCACTGGTGGTCTCCCAAATGCCGCCCTGCGGCAACCCGGCATAGAACGTGCCCGGCCGCCCGATGACGCCGGTGACGGCCGCCACGCGCCCGCCATGAAACGGCCCGATGTTGCGCCACTTGAGCCCCGAATAGAGGCTGGGGCTGGCCTGCGCGGCCGCTCCCGCGACCAGCATCCCCGCCGTCGCCGCCGTCATCGCCGCCACCAGGCCCCACCGCATCCACCGCCATGCACGTCCTGTCATTCCCTCTCCTCCCGATGCATCCTGCCCGCCGACTATACACCCACCCCTCCCCTCCGCGCACCTCTGAATTCTCAGTGACCGCAGCGGGAGCTATTCAAAGCGATGATGGCGCCTCGCAGGGTGCGCGGCATGCCGAGGACTATACTACCTGTTGCAAGGCTCTATGCCAGGTGCTCCTGCACTCGCACTCGGATTTCACCACCGCACAGTCGGCGGATCGTTAATTTTACTGGCGGACTGCTTTGATTGGATGGCCCGCGCCGAGGAATGCTCGGTTCATGCAATCGTGACCGATCCACCTTATGGCGTTAAGGAGTTTGAGGCGGGCGAGCTGGAGAAGCGCGCAGCCGGCCACGGAGGAATCTGGCGGATCCCGCCATCCTTCGACGGGGCAGTCCGGCAGCCGCTCCCCCGATTTACCGCACTGAACGCGCGCGAGCGCAGGCAGCTCTCAGATTTTTTCAAGCACTGGGCCAAGTCGGCCTCACGCGTTCTTCGGCCCGGCGGCCACGTATTCCTTGCCAGCAATTCCTTCCTGTCTCAATTAGTCTTTGCGGCCCTGGTCGAGGGAGGCCTGGAATTTCGAGGCCAGCTGATCCGAGTCGTTCGCACCCTAAGAGGCGGCGACAGACCCAAAAACGCGGAGACCGAATTCCCCGACGTCTGCTCGTTACCGCGCGGGAATTATGAGCCCTGGGGCATCCTCAGGAAGCCCATCCCTTCCGGGATGCGGATCTCGGATTGCCTCCGACAGTTCGAAACCGGAGGCCTGCGACGCCGCCCCGGAGGCCAGCCCTTTCCGGACCTGATCGAGGTCGGACGAACGCCACGCGAAGAGCGTCAGCATGCGCGTCATCCGAGCCTCAAGCCGCAGGCTCTGCTTCGCGAGCTGGTCTATGCCTCGCTGCCCCTCGGCAAGGGCACGGTCCTCGATCCCTTCATGGGCTCCGGCTCGACCGTGGCCGCCGCTAACGCCTTGGGCGTTCGATGCATAGGGATCGAACGGAACGCGGAGTATTTCAACGATGCAGTGGAGACGATCGAGCGACTGTCGCGAACCCGGATCAGTCGGGAACAGCTATCCTTCGCTCTCGCGTAGCTCTTTGCACTTATAAATCCAGTTGGCCTTCATGCGTTCAGCACCGGCGGGTTTGACGCTGGCGGTGATGGTCCGGCGGCTATTGGCTGCACGACCGGAGAACTGCCAGTCGTCCACTGTGAGCGCTCCCCCGGCCACCAACAGGAACCTGAACGCTTGCCCCTCACGAATCTTCGGCCCTTCGCGCCCGCTCTGAAACACGAAGACCATAAGCCAAACATTTTCGGCTTTGTGTCCCTGCCAACCCTGTAAGTAGCGTGAAGCTTTGATCTCGATGCCGTCGGAGCCAGCATGCTGGGCCGCATCACCGGGATACCTCCCTACGGGCAGAATGTCCGGATGGCCGTTATGGTAGGTGTTCCTTACGAGGGACGAACAGTATTTTGGTATACGCGCCGCGATCAGCTCGCCAACCAGGCTGCTGAAGTTCGCCTGCATCATCGTGTTCTCAAGACTCACCATCTGTCGCGCGTGCAGCTGTGCATCCACAGCGGTCAGAAACTCAATAAAATCCCGCATCGCAGCATGAACGTGCTCGCTGAGCAAACCCAGAGGCAGCTTGGCCTTCAGATTGAACCCAGCAGGGTCGGGCCCCTCCGGTGGCGCGAATGGACGCATCTAGCTTCCGCCAGAATGGCGCCTCATGCCGCCTCGGGAAAGTCCCTTCCCTGATCCCCGCTCCCCCGGGACCTTGTCTGGGCCTGCAAGCGGGCCCACGACAACAGAAAGTCGCGCACCACACCGACGCCAAGCCGTCAAGCGCCCCGACTGAATCGCATTTGGAGGAATTTCGCGTCGAAGTCATCAATACCTACATGTGAGTCCATGGAGCCGTCGGGCCTGCTTGAGGTTCTGCCGCGGCGCCCCGCTAAGGAGAGCCTGCGCCCCTTGGCAGGCGCCCCTCTTCACCGAGCCAGGGATCACCGGCATCCCTGGCCGGCGTGGACCCGGCTCGGCGTCATGCGGGTAAGCTCCCACGTTTCCGCCGCGGTGTGGCCACGCGCTACGCCATGGCCGACGTGGTGCGGCTGCGCTCTGCGGTGGAAGCGCATGGCGGAAAAAATGAGGACCAATTGAGGATTAAACGGCCTCGGCGGGTCCTGGGCACCTCATAGGCGGCGGCCAAGTACAATCAGATCAAACGATTCTAATCCGCGTGCGCCTGTAGCTCAGAAGGATAGAGCAGCGGTTTCCTAAACCGCGGGCCGTCGGTTCGATTCCGGCCAGGCGCACCATCCCTCGCCCGCCCTCCTACTTGCCGCCGCCCCGCCGCGCCGGTGCCGCTGGCGGCAGCAGAAACGCCAGGAATCCCTCCGCCAGCGCCGCCACGTCCAGCGCACCGCCGGGGCGGTACCACTGCAGACTCCAGTTCAGCGCGCCCAATAGAAACAGACGGTACAGGTGCGTGCCCCGGGGCACGAGGCCGGCCGACGCCAGCCGATCCAGCTCGCGCCCGAAGCGGCTCTCGTACTCGTCGCGCAGCGCAATCACCCGCTGCCGCGCCGGCGGCGACAGCGTCCGCCATTCATACAGCGCCACATGGAAGGCATCCGGCTCCTCCACCAGCACCGCCTGCAGATGCCCGTGCAGCAGCGCCCGCAGCGCCTCCCGTGGCGAGCCCGCCCGCGCCAGGCTCTGCTCCAGCACGGTCGCGGCGCGGCGCAGCCCTCCCTCCAGCACCGCCATCAGGATCTCTTCCTTGGAGTTGAAGTGAAAGAACAAGCTGCCCGACTGCAGCCCCGCCGCGGCGGCGATCTCGCGCACCGTCGTGCATTCGTAGCCCTGGGTACGGAACAGGTTCCCGGCCACGCGCACGATGCGGCTGCGCGTAAGCTGCCCGCGCGTCGCCGCGGCGGCGCCGGAGGCGGCGGACGCTAGGGCGTTCATGCGTCCTTATGGTATCCGGTTTGGTCGCGCTGGACTACTCCCGCCGCCGCCAGCGTCCGCAACTCCCCCGGCGCCACCCCGATTTCGGCCAGCACCTGCGCCGAGTGCTGCCCCAGCCGCGGCGCCGGCGGCAGATCAATGCGCTCCGGCGCCGTCCCCAGCTCCACGCCCAGCGGCTGCTGCGGCCGCACCCGGTAGGCGCTCTTCAGGCTGCGCACCGGCGTGACGCAGCAGTCGCGTCCGCGCAGCGCGCCAAACCACTCCGGCACCGTGCGCGTGCGGAAAATCGCCTCCAGCCGCCGCCGCATCTGCTCCTGGCGCTGCCCGCGGGCAAACTGATCCGCGATCATTTCCTCGCACCCCAGCTTCCGGCACAGGTTCGCCCAAAACTTCGGCTCCAGCGCCCCCACCGCCAGCCGCCCGCGCCCGCGCGCCGCGTACACGCCGTAGCAGGCGAAGCTGCCGTCGAGCAGGTTGCCCCCGTGCGGCGGTGGCAGCCGCCCCGCCGTGGCCGCCAGCGGCCAGGCCAGCAGCGACGCCAGTCCGGCGACGATCGAGACATCCACTCGCTGCCCGCGCCCCGTATTGGTGCGCGCCAGCAGCGCCAGCAGAATGCCGCTCAGCAGGGGGAAGCTGCCGCCGGCGACATCGGCCAGCGGCAGCTCCGGCAGTCGCTTGGCCCCGGAGGCACCCAGCAGCGCGATCAGCCCGCTGAAGGCGGAGTAGTTGATGTCGTGGCCGGCGGCGCCGGCCGCGCTCCCCTGCCGCGGAAACCCGCTCAGCGAGGCATAGATCAGCCGCGGGTTCCCCAACTGCTCATACCCCAGCCCCAGCCGCTCCAGCACCCCGGGCCGGAAATTCTCGACCAGCACGTCCGCCCGCTCCGTCAGCCGCCGCAGCAGGTCGCGCCCGCGCTCATCCTGCAGATCGAGGGCCACGCTGCGCTTGCCCCCGCAGGTCACCGCGAACGCTCCCGGGCGCATGCGCCCCGGGTCCCCCGCCCCCGGACGCTCCACCTTGATCACCTCGGCGCCGAAGCGCGCCAGCCACAGCGTCGTGACCGCGCCGGGCAGATAGCGGGTCATGTCCACGACGACAAGCCCCGCCAGCGGCCCCGGCCCGGAGGTCTTGACATGCTCTCGTGAGTGCGCTAGCGTCTCGTCCATTACACAACCGAGCGCTTGCTATGTTACAGCCGGTGCCCGGCACACACAAGGGTTTCCAGGAGTCTCCATGCCACACTCTCGACCGGCCACCCGCTTCTTCCTCGCCGCGCTCCTCGCCGGGACCTTGGCCGCCGCCTTGGCCCTCGGCGCCGCCGCCCAGACCACCACCACCGGCCAAATTGTGGGCACCGTCCTCGATCCCTCGCACGCCGCCGTGCCCAACGCCGCCATCAAAGCCACCAATCTCGCCACCGGCGCCACCCGCATCGGCGCCACTAACCACGCCGGCAGTTATTCGCTCACGCTGCTGCCGCCGGGCTCCTACCTGGTGACCGTCACCGCCCCCGGCTTCAAGACCGCCAGCAGCCAGGGCGTCACCGTGCAAGTCGCCACGGCCACGACCCTGAACGTCGCCCTGCAGATCGGCGCCGCCAACCAGGAGGTCACGGTCGAGGCGGCGGCCATCGCCCTGCAGACCCAACAGGCCACCAACGGCAGCACCACCACGCGCGCCACCATCGTCGGCCTGCCGCTGACCAACCGCAATTACACCCAGATCCTCGGCCTGGATCCGGGCGTGGCCAGCGCCGTCCCCGACGCCGCCCAGCTCGGCAAGAACAACGTGGACGTGAACGTGAACGGCGGCCGCGTCATGGACAACAGCTACGAAATGGACGGTCAGGACGTGTCCAACCTGGAAACCCAGGGCACCACCAACGTCGTCTCCATCGGCGGCATCTCCGTGCCCAGCCCCGACGCCATCCAGGAGTTCAAGGTCCAGACCAGCCTCTACGACGCCGCCTACGGCCGCGGCTCCGGCGCCAACGTGGACGTCATCACCAAGTCCGGCACCGACCAGTTCCACGGCGATCTGTTCGAGTTCAACCGCAACACCGTCTTCAACGCCAACGACTTCTTCCTCAACTCCACCGGCCAGCCGCGCGCCGACATGAAGCAGAACCAGTTCGGCGGCACCCTCGGCGGCCCCATCGTCCATCACAAGGCGTTCTTCTTCCTCTCCTATCAGGGCACGCGCCAGATTGACGGCGAAGGCGCCGGCTCGCTGTCCAGCGTCATTCTCCCCGCGCTCACCGCCGATCGCAGCCCCGCCGCCTTGGGCGCGGCCTTCTGCGGACAGAAAGGCAAAAACGGCGGCAAGGCCGTCGCCTGCGACGGGTCCAACATCAACCCCATTGCCCTCAAGCTGCTGGATTACAAGCTGCCCGGCGGCCAGTACTTCGTCCCCACGCCGCAGTCCATCGAACCCAGCGGCGCCGGGCTCTCGGTCTTCAGCCTGCCCTCCACCTACGACGAAGACCAGTACATGGTGAACCTGGACTACGCCCTCAGCAGCAAGCAGCAGATCTCCGAGCGGCTCTTCTGGGCGCGCGCCCCCGAGCTCGAGAACTTCACCACCGGCAACGTCCCCGGCTCCGGCGTCACCGGCAACTTCAAAAATACCAACCTCGCGCTGAAGGACAGCTACGTCGCCTCCGCCAACTTCCTCAACGAACTCTCGGCCGGATATCACAGCACCT
This sequence comes from Terriglobales bacterium, assembly GCA_050745525.1. Lineage (GTDB taxonomy): Bacteria > Acidobacteriota > Terriglobia > Terriglobales > SCQP01 > SCQP01. The sequence continues at coordinate 7,025 of JBOGKL010000112.1, forward strand.
ACGGCGACATCGAGACCAATACGCCGGTCACGGCCACGGACCTGGGCCTGACCCCGCCCTGCAACAACCCCATCATGCCCACCATCTCGGTGCAGGGCTCGTTCACGCTGGGCGGCAGCGGCAATGACCAGCAGCACACCGAAAGCCAGACCTATGCCGTGCAGGATCAAATCTCCTGGGTCCACGGCAACCACACCGTCCGTGCCGGCTTCGGCTGGGAGCACGTGGCCAACCCCACCGCCGATCCCGGCGTCACGCGCGGGTCCATCAGCTTCTTGAGCTTCCCGGACTTTCTACTGGGCATGAGCGCGGCGCAGAACGGCAGCGCCTTCAGCAATCTCTATTCCTCCAGCGGCTCCTGCGGCAACACCTACCACTCCTACCGCGTCAGCGATGAAAACAGCTACGTGCAGGACGACTACAAGCCCACGCGCAACCTGACGCTCGATCTGGGCCTGCGCTGGGAAATCTTCGGCGCCGTCTCCGATGCCACCGGCAACACGGTGAACTTCTTCCCCGTCGCCGCCGATCCGGGCGCGGCGCCGACGCTGGCGGGCATGATCGTGGCCAGTAACTATACCGGGTCGCTTCCCGCCGGGGTCGTTCGCAACTCCAACCCGACCGACGCCGCCAACCCGACCTCATGGAAGAACCTGGGCCCGCGCCTCGGCTTTTCCTGGCAGCCCTTCGGCTGGCAAAAGATGGTGTTGCGCGGCGGCTTCGGTGTCTACTTCTCCCGCACCTCGGTCAACGACGCCTTCCACCTGTTCTCGAACCCCCCTTTCTACGACAGCGTGAGCAACTCGGGCGCCCTGAACGCCGGCGCCACCTTCCAGGTGCCCTACAGTTCTCCCCCGCCCGGGTTCGCCAGCTACCCCGTCTGGACCCCGTACTCCGACACGACCACGCACAGCATGACCATGGTGGACCGCAATTTTCACGCGCCGGAAGCGCAGCAGTATTCGCTGAACATGCAGTACTCATTGGCCAAAAACACCGTCTTGCAGCTCGGCTACGTGGGCACGCGCGGCGAGAACCTCGAGCTGACCGAATCCTACAATCAGGCTCTGCTCGCCAGCGCCACCAGTCCGGTCAACGGCATCACCACCAACACCGTCCAGAACGCGCGCCAACGCGTCCCGTTCCTGGGCTTTTCCCCCACCGGCTTGAGCTTGTGGACCGAGTCGGCCAACTCCCTTTACAATGCCTTTCAGGCGATGCTGCACGGCCGCATCTCCTCCAACCTCAACCTGCAGGTGTCCTACACCTACGGCAAGGCCATGACCGACATCACCGGCAGCGGCACCTTCCCCAACGGGGGCAGCGTCTACAACAACAACCGCGATCCGCGCAACGATTGGGGTCCGGCCGATTTTGACACGCGCCAGCGCGTGGTCGCCAATTTCGTCTGGCAATTGCCGGGCCGCGCGACCGGCTCCGGGTTGGCGGATATCGTCGGCGGCTGGGCCGCTTCCGGCGTGGTCGTCCTGCAGAGCGGTCCGCCCATCACCTTCACCGATTCGCGCGCCGGCAACATCTACGGAACCGCGAATCAGTTGGCCCAACTTTGCCCCAACGTGAATCCGGGCGACATTGAAACGCCGGGGCCAGTCACTTCCCGGCTTACCGACTTCTTCAACGCCAACGCCTTCTGCGCTCCTCCCGCCGTCGGCAACGGCTACGGTTACGGGAATGCGGGGCGCGGCATCGTCTACGGGCCGGGGCAGCACAACCTCGACCTGGCGCTCATGAAAGAAGTCCCCGTCCCCGGACCCGGTGAAGGCTCGCATCTGCAACTCCGCGTCGAGTTCTACAACGCCTTGAACACGCCGCAGTTCGCCAGCACCACCGCCGTCGAGGGCGCCACTTCCCCCAGCGTCGTGGGCTCGCTGAACTTCGGCCAGATCACGGCCATGTCGGTCGAGCCGCGCCTGGTCCAACTCGGCATCAAGTACATCTTCTGAGGCGGCCATGAAGAGGGTTCTGCTGCTCTCACCGCTGCTGGCGTCGTTTCTGCTGGCGACGTCGGCTCTTGCCCAAGGCTGGGTGTTGCCGCACCTCGACTCCCAGTTCATCTCCGTGAACGCCCCGGTCGTCGTGCTGGCCCACGTGCGCGTGATTGACGGCAGCGGCGCGGCGCCCGTCGCCGATCAGGACGTGGTGATCGAGGCGGGCAAGATCCGCTCCATCGGGCCGTCCGCCTCGGCGCCGCTGCCCGCCGGCGCTCGCGTGCTTGACCTGCGGGGGGATTCGGTGATCCCGGGCCTGGTGGGCATGCATGAGCACATGTTCTATCCCGGCCCCACCGGCCGCGGACCCATCCCCGGCGCCCCGGCCATGTATCCGGAAATGGCCTTCAGCTTTCCCCGCCTCTATCTCGCCGCCGGCGTCACCTCCATGCGCACCACCGGCAGCATGGAGCCCTACGCCGACCTGGAGATCAAGCACTATATAGACGACGGCCTCATCCCCGGCCCCAAAATGCATCTCACCGGCCCCTATCTCCAGGGCCCCGGCTTCTACCTCCCGCAGCTCCACGCCCTCACCGGCCCCCAGGACGCCGTGCGCCTGGTGAACTACTGGGCCGACGAAGGCTTCACCTCCTTCAAGGCCTACCAGTTGATTACCCGCGCCGAGCTGGGCGCGGCGATTCGCGCCGCCCACGCCCGCGGCCTCAAGGTCACCGGGCACCTCTGCTCGGTGACCTTCCCCGAAGCCATCGCGCTCGGCATTGACAACCTCGAGCACGGCCTCGGCACCGACACCCAGTTCTACCCCGGCAAAAAGCCCGACGTCTGCCCGCATCAGGCCAACCCCGCCGCCCGTTCGGCCGAGCCGCCCATTGATGGGCCGCAGATTCAGGGCCTGATCCACAACCTTATCGCCCATCACGTCGCCGTCACCTCGACCCTGGCGGTCGAGGAAGCCGGCGTGCCCAACCGCCCGCCCCTCACCCAGCGTTTTCTCGAAGTGCTCTCGCCGCCCTCGCGCATTGACTATCTCATCGCGCGCGCCCGTGCCAGTGCCCACGGCGCCGGCGCCGCCGCCCGCCTGCGCCGCGAGATGGACTTCGAATACGCCTTTGCCAAGGCCGGAGGCACGCTGATGGCGGGTCTCGATCCCACCGGCAACGGCGGCGTCGTGGCCGGGTTCGGCGACCAGCGCGAGGTGGAGCTGCTGGTCGAGGCCGGCTTCACGCCCCTGCAGGCGATTCACATTGCCACCGAGAACGGCGCCGATTTCCTGGGCGTGGGCCACGTGACCGGCACGCTGCACCCAGGGCTGGCGGCCGACATTGTGGTGATTCACGGTAACCCCGCCGTCAACATCCACGACATCGAAAACGTCACCCTGGTGTTTAAGGACGGCAAAGGCTACGATCCGGGAAAGCTGATCGCTTCGGTGCGGGGCATGGTCGGCCTGCGCTAGGCCGCGCGGCATCGCCGCGAAGGAGACTTTATGAAGACGCGCACGTTTGCGCTTTCCGCGGCAGCCCTGCTGCTGCTTCTCACCGCCCCCGCGATACCGGCGCAACAGACGTCCGGCCACCTGCGCTTCCGCGCCATCGGTCCCGCCGTCATGGGCGGCCGCGTGGATGACATTGCCGCCCTCGCCGCCCAGCCCAACATCGCTTACCTGGCGACCGCGACCGGCGGCCTCTGGAAAACCACGGACGGCGGCACCGCCTGGAAGCCCGTGTTTGATGCCGAGCCCAATCTCTCCATCGGCGCCGTCGCCGTCGCTCCCTCCAATCCGTCCATCGTCTGGGTGGGCACGGGCGAGGCCAACAACCGCCAGAGCTCGTCCTGGGGCGACGGCGTGTACAAGTCCATGGACGGGGGCCGCACCTGGAAGGCGATGGGCCTCACGGATACGCAAAGCATCGGGCGCATCGTGATTGACCCCGCCGATCCTCGCACCGTCTACGTCGCCGCGCTCGGCCATCTCTGGGGCCCGAATGCCC
>JBOGKL010000113.1:0-2200 GCA_050745525.1 Terriglobales bacterium
GCACGTACACGGCACCGGTGCCGCCGTCCGCGGGGCGCGCCGAACGAAACGCTAGGACTTCCGCGCGCTGCCGCAGCCAACCGTTGAGTTTTTGCTTGAGCACCGGGCCGCGCGGGCCGGAGCGGTAGCCTTTGCCGTGAATGATGCGCACGCAGCGCACCCGGTTGCCGCGTACCGCGTGCAGGAATTCGGCAAGAGCCAGGCGTGCGGCTTCGCTGCGTAGCCCGTGCAAATCGAGTTCGGCGCCGATGCTGTAGTGCCCGCGCCGCAATTTGCGCAACACCCGTTCCTGCACACCGGCCTTGGCGTAAAACAAGCCATCGCCAGTCAGGGGTTCCGACCGATCGGGAGAGCCATTCAGGCTGTCCACCAGCACTTCGTGCAGCGCCGCGCGTGCAAAGCGCGCGCGCGGTTTGGGTTTGGGTGAAGCAGGCAGGGGCCGCGGCGGCATGCGGCGGGCGCCGCGCACGGCCGCGCGAAACAGCTGCTGGTCTTCGTCGCTGATGCGGTTTTCGGGTATAGCGCGCTGCACTGCGGATGGCCGGTCACGATATGACTGCGGCGATTTTACAGTATTCTACGCGCCGCAGATTTTAGCGTGGGATCGAGACGTGCAGCGGTCGCTGGCGAGCCGTAGCGGTTTTCTCATGATTGGGGGCGGGGCAGCGGTGGACAGACGGTTGTGCGGGAGCGAGCGTGCATGAACGCGGCGCCCCAAAGCGGCATCGGCATGACTTCGGCGCGCACCCGCGAACGCCTCATGCAACGGCTGCGAGCGCAGGGAATCCGCAATCCGCAAGTGCTGAATGCCATCCGTTCGGCGCCGCGGCATCTGTTCGTGGACGAGGCGCTGGCGAGCCGCGCCTACGAGGACACGGCGCTGCCGATTGGCTTTGGGCAGACGATTTCACAGCCGTTCATCGTGGCGCGCATGACCGAGGCGCTGCTCGCGGATGGCATACCCGACAAGGTACTCGAAGTCGGCACCGGTTGCGGCTATCAAACCCTGGTCCTTGCGGGCCTCGTGCCACAGGTCTTTACCGTCGAACGTCTCGCGGTGCTGCAGCAGCGCGCGCGCCGTACCTTGAGCACGCTCGGCGTGCGCAACGTACGCTTTCGCCACGCAGATGGCGCTGGGGGTTGGCCGCGGTACGCACCTTACGACGGCATCCTTGTGACGGCCGCACCGGACGAGGTGCCGCCCAAGTTGCTCGAGCAACTGGCGATTGGCGGGCGCATGATTATTCCGGTCGGGAACGGGCGTGCCCAGCAACTGCTCAGAATCGTGCGCACCGATGCCACGCACTATGCACGCAAGGTCCTCGACCGGGTAAGTTTCGTGCCGCTCCTTTCGGGGGTGGAATGACCGGGCCCTGGCGCCTGCCGGCCTTGTTTGCCTGTGTCCTGGTGCTTGCCGGTTGCGCCGGCGCACTGTCCTGGAATCCGTACGCCAGCTCCACACCGCGGGTCGTGCGGCCCGCACAGCGATCCGAGCCGATCCCGGCGCACTACGTCGTGAGGCCGGGTGACACGCTGTATTCGATTGCCTGGCGCTACGGCCTGGACTATCACGATGTCGCTACTTGGAACCGCATCGGTCCGGACTATCTCATCAAGCCCGGCGAGGTGCTCGAGCTGGCCGCGCCGATTACGCCGCGCGCTGTACGGCGCCCGCCCGCGGCGCCGGTGGTTGCGAATGCAGCGAGTGTAGTTGGCAGCACCGTGGCACCGCCTTCCGGACCGCTCACTTGGATCTGGCCCACACAAGGTTCTGTGGTGCGGCTGTTTCGCGCCGGCGATCCGCTGTCCAAGGGCATCGACATCAGCGGCACGCTCGGCCAGCCGGTGTACGCGGCGACGCCCGGCAAGGTGGTCTACAGCGGCAGCGGCATCGTCGGCTACGGCGAACTCATCATCGTCAAGAACAGCGAACATTTCTTGAGTGCCTACGCGGACAATTCGCGCATGCTGGTACACGAAGGCGACATGGTGGAGGCCGGCCAGGCCATCGCGGCGATGGGCCTGGATCGCGACGGCCATGCACTGCTGCATTTCGAGATCCGCTACAACGGTCAACCGGTCAATCCGCTGGATTATTTGCCGAAGCGCTAACCCGCTTTATTCACGAACGGTGTCAATTTGAGGCGGGCTACGGAGCAGTAGTGTCATTTGGTTCGCGGTGGTAATGCATAAGTCCGCA
>JBOGKL010000114.1:0-4796 GCA_050745525.1 Terriglobales bacterium
TCTCTTACGAGCTCGCTCAGCGCTTCGTCGCCGACCAGCCGCCGCCGGCGCTGGTGGACCGCATGACCCAGACCTGGCTGCACACGGACGGCGATCTGCGCAAAGTCATGGAGACGATGCTCCAATCGCCGGAATTCTGGAATGCCGCCGCCGCGCGCGGGAAGATGAAATCGCCCCTGCAGATGGTGGTCTCTTCCGTGCGCGCCCTGGGCGCCGAAGTCAGCAACCCCATGGTGCTGGCGCAAATCATTGCCAACATGGGCGAGCCTCTTTACGCCAAAGAGCCCCCCACCGGCTACACCAACGACGGGGCGCAGTGGATCTCCACCAGCGGCATTATCGCGCGCATGCAGTTCGCCACGCGCCTGGCCAGGAACCAGGTTCCTGGCGTCGCAGTGGTTCTGGATGCTCTGGGCGGCGAAGCCGACTTTGTCCAGGCCCTGTTGCACGAGGCGCCGAGCCCGGCCGTGCGCTCGGGCCTGCACGACGCGAGAAACCGGGTGCAGTTGGCGGCCCTGCTGCTGGGCTCGCCTGAATTTCAAAAAAGGTGAACATCATGAACTCGACACGGCGCATTTTTCTCAAGGATTCGGCGTTGGCAATGGTCGGGGTGGGCCTGATCCCTGCCTGGCTGGGGCGCTCGGCGTGGGCGAGCGAGATCAGCAGGCGGCAGAAAGTGCTGGTGGCCATTTTTCAGCGCGGCGCGGTGGACGGGCTGAACCTGGTGATCCCGCACGGGGAGCGGGTCTACTACGAGCTGCGCCCGACGATTGCCGTGCCGCAAACGGCGGTGATTCGGCTGGACCCGATGTTCGGGCTGCATCCGGCGCTGGGCGCGCTCAAGCCGCTGTGGGATGAGGGACAACTGGGGGCGGTGCAGGCGGCGGGCTCGCCCAATCCGTCGCGCTCGCACTTCGACGCGCAGGACTATATGGAGTCGGGCACGCCCGGGGACAAGGCCACCGACAGCGGATGGTTGAACCGGGCTTTGGGACTCGATCCGCGCGCCAGCCGCTCGCCCATGCGCGCCGTGGCCATGGACACCACGCTGCCGTTGACGTTGCAGGGGCGCGTGCCGGCGGTGGCGATCCACACCCTGAACCAGTTTCGCGCGGGCGGTGGAGGGCTGGGCGCGGGCTTCGCCGCCATGTACGACGATGCCGGCGGTGCGTTGCTTGCGCCAGCCGGGCGCGCGACGTTTCAAGCGCTCAAGATGGTGCAGCAGCTAGACCCGAAGCGGTATCGTCCGGCGGCGGGCGCGAATTATCCCAACCAGCCGCTGGGCACGAGCCTGCGGCAGTTGGCGCAGCTCATCAAGGCCGACGTTGGCGTGCAAGTGGCCTTTGCCGATGTCGGGGGCTGGGATAACCACGTCAACGAGGGCGGGGCGGAGGGCCAACTGGCCAGAAACCTCAAAGGCTTCGCCGACGCGATCGCGGCCTTCTGGACCGACCTGGGGCCGCGGCAACAGGACGTGGTGTTGGTCACCATGTCGGAGTTCGGACGCACCGTCCATGAGAACGGCAACCGCGGCACCGACCACGGCCATGCCAACGTCATGTTCGTGCTGGGCGGCGCGGTGCGGGGCGGGAAAGTGTACGGCGACTGGCCGGGGCTGGCGCCGGAACAGCTTTACCAAGATCGCGATCTTGCCGTCACCACGGATTTTCGTGCCGTGCTGGGCGAGGCGGTGGCGCGCCACCTTGGGGTGAGCGATCTGAGCGGGGTGTTTCCCGGCTATAGCGGCGGCACGGCGCAGTTCCGCAACTGGCTGCGCGATTAGGGCGCGCCGGGCGCAAGCGCGGGCATTGATTATGCCCCTACGCCGCCTACGCTACTGATAATTTTCCTTGCATCGCTAAGGCACTTTCGCGCTAGCGCAGGAGAGAATCTCGCCTCGCCGTAATAATCGGCCCGAGTGCGGAGTTCTTTCAGCCTCAGGCCCAAGTTTCCTATTTCCGGATTCCTCTCGATCCACGCCCTCCAGAGTTCCTTGTGCTTGGAGAAGCCCAGCCGCTGCGCTGGATCCGCGCCTGCGGAGCTTGCGGCATGGTAGGCGCTATAGTAGGCGCGCGAAATGCTTGACCTCAGCCTTGCCTCATCGCTGGAGCCAGCCAGCTCATCCGCCAGCACCAGGTAATCCTGCCAATTAAAACCCATCGGGACACACGAGGAAGTTCAGATCGCCCTGCGCCAGCGGCAGACGCTCCAGCCACCACTCTTGGTCAAAGCGGTCCAGTGCTGCATGCGCGCTCGCGGACGGGGAAGCAATGCACACGACCAGCGAGTCCGCATCGGCCCCGCCCTCCTCCGGATCATGCACTAGCTCCAGACGGTAGCGCGCGCCCGCGCCCCAATAGCGCCGAATTGCATCCGCCGCTTCCCGCAGCAGCGGGACCAACTGCGGCCGGGCGTGCAGGAATGCTTCGACTTTAGGGCGGTCCCGCATGGGCATGAGCGTCTCGACCAAGGCCGCACCCGGCGAGCTGGGGAGCGCCGGGGGCCAGTTGGCCAGTTCTGGCAAGCGCTCCGCGAGTGTCCCTCCCAACACCGCAAGCTGGTCCTGCCAGGGCCACGCAAACTCTTGCTCGTGAAAGGCACTGGAATAGAGGAGCGGTTCGACAGCAGCCATTTAGAATTCCAGGTGGTACAGCCCGGTTAGCCAAGCTTGGTCGGTGCGCAGGGCTTCAAGAATTTGTTTTATACCCACGTCGGACCCAAATTCGTGTCCGATCCGGAAATAGAGGCCGCCAGGGTTCACGCTCGATCGATCGACCAGGAAGTGGCGGCCATCGTCGGTGTACAACGCCATGCCAAAACACGTCACTCCCCCCGCGGCAAGTGCCGCAGGGGGCGCAAGGGCAATGGTAATGTCGCCTCCCGCCAGAGAATCGGGGATCGCCTGGACGGCAATGGCGGCCGACTGAGCGCTGACGGAGGCCGCCACGCCGCTGATCGCGTCCAAGCACGCCTGAACCATGCCCTCTACGTGGGGAGCCTGGGCCCAGTCCACCCACTGCACAAACACGCTCAGGCCTGAGGCGCTCAAGACCACCTTGTACTTGCCAGCCCCGATCTCGAACGTCACCAATGGCCCCGCGGCGTTAGCCGGCTGGTTTGCTTTGACGCCGCTGGGTGCGATGCCCCATTGCCGTAGCGCCCGGTAAAGAGCCTCGGCTGACGCCGCCAGCCGCGCGCGGTCGAGGACGATGCCGTCCCACGTGCGACCGTACTCAAACGCCGCATATGTAACCCGCGCTTGAACCAACGTCGGCGTGGCCATTCTCAAGTTCCTGCTGCCCAACAGCTTAACAGAAACACCCGCTACGGGGCGGCGGTCTGGGGCTGGGGCGGAGCAGGGCTGGCCTCGGGTTCCGGGGTGCGGCCGAGCAACCAGCCCAGCGCGCGCGCGCCAAAGGGGAGATTGGCGGCGAAGACGAGAATCGAGGTCACCACCACGCCAAAGAAGATCATCGAGTAGATGATGCTCTGCAAAATGTCGGCGCCGGGGACGGCTTGCTGCAACAGCAGCTCCGCCAGCACGGCGGCGGCCAAGCCCTTGGCCAGCATGCAGGCCGAGAGCGAGGCATCGCGCGTGGGCATGCGGCGGCGGAGCGTGAGGCGGACGGCGGGCAGGCGCGGGAGCAGCAGCAGCAGCGTCAGCAGGCCGCCGAAGAGCAGCCACTTGAGGTCGGCGAACTTGACCGAGAGGCCGATGTAGACGAAGAAAAACGTCTTCAACAGGAAAATGATTTCGCCAAGAAAGCCCATCTCCGCCTGGTTCAGGCCCGAGGCGGGTAGGGCTTCGCGCACCAGCGGCGTGTGCTCGACGTTGCCCAGCACAACGCCCAAGGCGAGCGCGGCAATGGCGCCGTTGGCGTGGATCAGCTCGGCGCCGCCGTAGATCAAGAACACGAAGGCCGGAGTGGTGAACATGGAGTTTTCCAGGCCGCGTATTTTGCGCAGCGCCATGGCCCAGGCCAATCCGCCGATGGCGCCGATGAGAATGGCGCCGCCGAAACCGAGCGCGAAGTGGCTGGTGGTGAGCAGCCACTGTCCCCAGCCGTTGGTGTGGAAGTTCAGCAGCGCCAGCGCCAGCACGATGCTGAAGACATCGCCAAAGGCCGACTCCAGGAACAGAATGTCGCGGGCGCGATCGCCCATGCCCAGTCCCTTCGACAGGGGAACGATCACGGTGGGGGAATTGCCCGCGATAATAATGCCCAGCAACACTCCCAGCCAGGGACTGAGATGCGTGAGCCAGATGGTGGTCGCGGCCACGATCGCCGCCTCGCCGATGAAGCTGAGCGTCGAGAGAGCGAGCGTGCCGGGCAGGGCGCGGCGCAAGCGGTTGAACTGCAGCGAGAGTCCGCTCTCGAACAAAATCAGCACCAGCGTGATGGAGACGAACGCCGGCCCCACCACGCCGAAGGAACTCGGCGAAAGCAGATGCGCCACCGGCCCCAGGCCCACGCCGATCAAGAGCAGCCAGAGCACATCGGGAATGCGCGTGCGGCTGAAGATGGCGGCAAACAGGTGCGCCAGAAACACCAAGCCGCCAATAAGCGCAATGGCCGCCGCAAGCTGCATAGGCTAGGGTAGCCTGAGATGCAAGCCGGTATCGTAGCCCGGCTTACGAATCGCCAATGGCCATACGCGGGGGGTGCGCCGTCGGCCCTGCGGGCCAAGCCGGCGCGAGAAGGCCGCGCAACTCGGGTCGGCGGCCCGTCCCCGGCCATCGAAGCGGCGCGGCCCCCGCGTGGCGCAGCAGCGGCTTGGGGTCAGGGGCCCCAAGC
>JBOGKL010000115.1:0-2194 GCA_050745525.1 Terriglobales bacterium
GTAATCGGGATTCTCCGATTCGAGCAGATGCGTTCCATTCATCCGCCGGAACCGTGCCAGCGACAGCCCACGTTGCCGATGCCAGGCCACCACAATTTTGCTTGCGAGTTTCTCTGGATCGTTCTGGGAGGTGTCCACCGCGATGATGTCGCCATCCAGGATGGATGGGGTCATCGAGAAACCCTTGACGCGCAGGCAACTGGTGTCCGGGGGGTTGGGACACCACATTGCGGGTGCGCCGATTATTGCCTCCGGTTGAGCCGTACCAAGGTCAAACTCGGGGTGGCCAACTGCCCCCCGAGTGGCCGCATGCATGGCGAGCACGGGAATGGCGACTAATTTCATCTTGCGCGGCAGCCTGGCGGCCAGACTGGTTTTCTTTCCGCTTCCCGCCAGGGCGATCTCCAATTCAGGAAGCCGGCCTTTGCTCAGTGCCCTGCGCCCCTTCGGAAGCATGCGGCTGATGTCAGCACGTCTAAGTCCGGCTCGGGACCAAAAGAACCAGCAGCCCTTGCTCCCGGCAAGATTTCCAAGCTGTATCCAGCACTGCGCCGGAGGCTCCATTATGCCCCGCTCCCAGCGGGACACGGCCATGGCCGAGTAATGCAGGCGAGACGCCAGCGCTGCTTGGCTCAAATGGAGGCGTTCCCGAAGCTTGGTGATTTTTCGCGCCCACTCAGGGGCGTCTGCCTTCCCGTTTTCCACGCGCGTGCCACCGAGGCATAGTTTTAGGTTGCCACCCAATCAGGAAGGCCGAGCGAGATGCATGCGACAACTTCATGAAATCGTAAACAACCACAGCCTCAAACCCTCATTTTTTTTAACCCAAACCGGGGAATTTTGCAACCGGTCAAACCGCCGGCCCGACTATTTCGCAGTGCGTCGCCAAAAGTTTTGCACAGTGCAAACCGGTACAAACCGGAGGCAGGACGGATCGGCCGGTGCCGGCCGACGCGCTCGACGGTTTGCAGATCAGGCTGAGCGGGCTGGGGCTGCGGCGGCCGCGAGTGTTCGGCAGTTGCTGGCTGGCGTGTGAGATATGGCCAGAGTTGGGGTTGGAGGAGTTCTGGCGGGAGCGGTTGAACGGAACGCGTGAGGCGGTGAGTTGGGAGAGGGTGCTACGGCTGCTGGTGGTAAATCGGCTGCTGGCGCCGGGCAGCGAGTTCCGGCGCATTGGTTTTTAGCGAGCGCCCAATTTCACCTGGCACTGCACCCGCCACACTTTCACCTCTCGGCTGGCGATGGCTGGCGTGGACATCGGAACCATGTCAGAATTGTTGGGTCACCGGAGGCTGGCCATGACCATGCGATACTCCCATCTCAGCCCTGATCATCAAGCGGTGGCGGTGGACCGGCTGGCGGGGCCGGATTGGGTGCCAACCGGCACCAGAACCGGCACCGGCGATTCTGAGGTGAAGGCTGAGTTGAAGCAAGTCGTTGCCATTCAATAGGTTGGGCCGGTAGCTCAATTGGCAGAGCAAGTGACTCTTAATCACTAGGTTGAAGGTTCGATTCCTTCCCGGCTCACCACCCTCTAAGAGGCACAACACAAAGGCTTTACGCGGTATGGGCCAGCGCCGCTGCGGGAGCCTCGTTGTCGGTCTGGTAACCACCCTTGGTAACCACTTCCAGACGATTGGCCCCAAATTGCCCGAAAGCGCGGGCGATGGCGTCCGCCTGGGGATGGCAGTATCGTTGGGTAATCGTGATGCTGCTGTGCCCGGCGATGCGGGCGAGCGTAAAGGCATCCGCCCCGGCGGCGGCAAGATTCGTCAAGGCGGTGTGGCGCATGATGTATGGCTCAAACGGCTTCACCCCGGACGCCTTCACGGCGGCGTGGTGCAAATGCCACGTCCCGTCCGCCATGAGGTGGCCATCCGGGGAATCGGATGGGAAAACCCAGCCTTCACGCGGCTGGCCCTGCTCTATCCAGCGGTTGCGCATGGCGCACTGGACGGCTGGCAGCATCGGCAGCGACCGCCGGGCCGCGTTGGTCTTGCCTTCAGTGATGCGCAGCATTGGAGTGCCTTCGAGGGTGATGTTCTCCCAGCGCAAGGATTTAGCTTCACCCGGCCGCATCCCGGTTCCGAGGATAAGCGTGGCGATGTCCCGCCACGGCTGCTTACATGCGGACAGGTAGGCGTCAACTTCGGAGTCTGTGAGGACCCGTTCTCTTTGCCGCTCACCTTTGGCC
>JBOGKL010000116.1:0-29215 GCA_050745525.1 Terriglobales bacterium
GGGAGGCGCTTGAAATCGAGTATGGCTACACGCGCAACGGACAGCGCTATGCGACGCCCGCCACCGCGCCCGGCACCACCGGAGCTAACTACGCCATCACCTCCAACATGCAGGAGCTGATCGGGAATGAAGTCATCACCACGCCGCGCATCCTGGGCTTCTTCCAACCTTTCATCCTCGGCGGCGGCGGCGCCGTGATGTTCTCTCCCCACGGATCATCCCTCATCTCTCTGTCGGGACAGACACGCGCCGCGCTCAACGCCGGCGCCGGCGTGGATTTCCACGTGTTCAGCCTGGGCGCGCGCGCCGAGTTTCAAGAGCTGTGGTTCAAAATTCCCGACTTCGGTAATACCCTGTTGGCGGTCAATAAATGGACCCACGTGGCCCAGCCCTCGGTCGGCATCATCCTCACCTTCTAGCCTGACCCCTGGCCTGATTCAAGCTCTGCACCAGCGCCGCCACGTCCTGCGGCCCGGTGCGGTAGTTCGTGATGCAGCATCGGATGGCGGCGCGGCCGCGCGGCAGCGCCGCCACCGACACCCACACCTGGCCCGAGGCCACCGCGGCCCGCGCAATCGGTTCGACCACGCGCGGCGTATCCCCGTCCGGCCCCGGCGCGGCCAGGCACACGAGCGGCAGCGGCGTCTCGTTCACGATGCGCCATCCCGCTGCCGTCGCCTCCTCGCGCAGCAGATGGCCCATGGACGTCTGGTGGCGCAGCACGGCGGCGTATCCGTCCCATCCGGCCACGGCCAGCGACAGAAACAGCTTCAGCCCGATGAACCGCCGCGACCACTGCATCGAGTGGGCAAACGGATCCACTCCGGCCTCGCGCAGCCCGGCGGCATCGCGCGGCATATAGTCTTCGTTCACGCGGAACGTCCGTTCCAGGATGTCCCGATGCCTGGTCAGCAGCATCCCGGCGCCCATCGGGACCGAGAGCGACTTATGGGCGTCAAACGTGATCGAGTCGGCGCGCTCGATACCCTCAATCGCCGGCCGCAGTTCGGGGACGATGGCCGCCATCCCGCCCCAAGCGGCATCGGCGTGCAGCCACAGATGCTCGCGCTCGGCCAGCTCGGCCAGCTCCGCCACCCGGTCGAGCACGCCGGTTCCGGTCGTCCCCAAAGTCGCAACCACCAACAAAGGCTCCAGACCCGCGGTGCGGTCGCAGGCCAGGGCCTTGGCGACATCTTCGGCCCGCAGCCGGAGCGAGTCATCCACCTCGAGCACGCGCACGGCCTCGGTGCCCAAACCGCACAGGCGCGCGGCCTTGATCATCGAATGATGACTCTGCGTGCCTACGTAAATGGCCGGCGGACGCAGTAGCGCGGCCGCGCCGCGCCGGCCGTACTCCGGAAACGCATGCGTGAGCGCGCACAGCAGCGCGGTGTGGTTGGCTTCGGCGCCCCCTGAAGTAAACACACCGTCGGCGGCATCCTCCGGGTAGCCGAATTTTGCCGCGACCGCGGCAATCAGGTGCTGCTCGACTTCGGCCGCGAAGGGATTATGGCTCCAGGCGGCAAGCTGGGGATTAAAGGCCGCAACCAGCGCGTCGGCCACCACGCCCATGGTCGTCGGCGCCGGATTGAACAACCCGAAGTAGCGCGGGTGCGCCGTATGCACCTGGTGCTCCCACAGCCCCGCGACGGCGAACTGCATCGCCTCCGCGGGCGGCATACCAGTGGCAAAATCAAACTCGCCTAGCGCCCGCCGCAGCGCCGGCGCATCGAGCTTCGGCGCCACCGGCGCGTTCGCCACTTGGCGCAGGTAGCGCTCGATTTCCGTCGAGAGCTTCTGCCACAACTGCAGTCGCAGATCGGCGTCCAAGGCGAGGTCAGAAGCGAAGAAAGGATGGACTGGGGTCACCGGGTTCTCCTGCGCGGGCAGGTATAATTTTATGAGAGCACAGCATGCCGCGAAGTGAATCCGAACCGCAAATTGACGAATATCTGGAATCCTTGGGCGCCAACGAGGGCTATGGCCGCGAGCTGTGGCGGCTCTACCGCGCCAACTCGCAGGCGGTGCCGGAATCCTGGCGCGCCGTCTTCCGGCGGTTCGCCGGCGACAACGGCAACGGCTACAGCAGTGCCGAGCGCCGCAACGGCGCAGCCGCCGTGCTTGAGCCCGCGGCCCTCGTCCCCGCCGCCTTCGTGCCCGATCTCGAAACCGTGCGCAAGCAGGCGGCTGTCTTTCAGTTGGTGCACGCCTTCCGCGTCCGCGGCCACCTGCTGGCCAACGTGGATCCGCTGGGCATGCGGGCCGCGATGCCGCATCCCGAGCTCGAACCCGAGCACTACGGCCTGGGCGCAGCCGATATGCGCCAGCAGTTTCTCTGCCCGCTCGCCGGGCGCCCGCCCGATGCCGGCCCCACCTGCACGCTGGCCGATATTCTGCACGTGCTGCGCGCCACCTATTGCGGCACCCTGACGCTCGAGTTCATGCATCTGCAGCGGCCCGAGGAGCGCGCCTGGCTGCAGGAGCACATGGAGGCGGGGCAGGACCGGCGCGGCATCGGCCCCCAGCAGCAGCGCCGCATTCTGGCCCAGCTCACCGCCGCCGAGGAGTTCGAGCACCTGCTGCAGGCGCGCTTTGTCGGCCACAAGCGCTTCTCGGTCGAGGGCGCCGAGGCGATGATTCCGTCGCTTGACGCCTTTTTGAACCTGGCCGCCGCCGACGGCGCGCAAGAGATCGTGCTGGGCATGGCCCATCGCGGACGGCTGAACGTGCTCGTCAACGTGCTCGGCCTGAGCATGAACGAGATGTTCTCGAAATTCGAAGACCAGGACCCGGAGAGCGTGGACGGCTCCGGCGACGTGAAGTATCACCTCGGCGCCCGCGGCGCGCATCTCACCCCCGATGGCAGCCGCCTGCCGATCGAGATGATCAACAACCCCAGCCACCTCGAGGCCGTGGATCCGGTCGCCGAGGGCAGCACCCGCGCCCGCCAGGACCTGCGCGGCAGCTCGGGCGAAAATCGCGGCCGCCAGGTGGTGCCCATCCTCATTCATGGCGATGCGGCCTTCGCCGGCCAGGGCGTGGTGGCCGAGACGCTGAACCTGTCGCAGTTGGGCGGCTACCGCACTGGCGGCACGCTGCACCTGGTCATCAACAACCAGATCGGCTTCACCACCGCCCCCGCCGGCGCGCGCTCGTCCTTATACTGCACCGACATTGCCCGCATGATCCAGGCGCCGATCTTTCACGCTAACGGCGATGATCCCGACGCGGTGGTGCGCGCCACCGAGCTGGCCTACGCTTTCCGGCGCGAGTTCCACAAAGACGTGGTCGTGGATATCGTCTGCTACCGCCGCCACGGCCACAATGAGGCCGATGATCCCAGCCTCACCTCGCCCGTCCTCTACCGCAACATTGATCAGCATCCTTCCGTGCGCGTGCTTTACGCGGCAGAATTGGTCCAGCGCGGCCTGCTGAGCGAGGCCGAAGCCGAAGCCGAACGCGCGGCCACGCGCGAGGCCCTAAGCCGTGCGGCGGCACAGCCGGAACCGGCCTCCGCGCCGGAGCCAGAACCGGAAGCCTACCGCCCCTCGACCGGTGTGGACGAAGCCGTGCTGACCCGCATCGGCAACGGCCTCGCCGCCCTGCCCGAAGGCTTTCATCTCCATCCCAAGCTGAAGAACTTCCTCGGCCGCCGCCAGCAGGCCGTCGCCCAGAAGGGCGCCATTGACTGGTCGCTGGCCGAGGCGCTGGCCCTGGGTTCGCTCGCCGTCGAGGGCGTGCCGGTGCGCATGAGCGGGCAGGATACCGGGCGCGGCACCTTCAGCCAGCGCCACGCGCTGCTCTACGATTACGAGTCCGCCGAGGCTTACATCCCGCTCGCGCATCTGGACCCGGCGCAGCGGCCGGTCGAAATCTACGACAGCCTGCTGTCGGAAGAAGCGGCGATGGGCTTCGAGTTCGGCTACGCCATGTCGCACGCCACGGCGCTGGTGCTGTGGGAGGCCCAGTTCGGCGATTTCGCCAACGGCGCGCAGGTTGTGATTGATCAGTTCATCGCCGCGTCCGAGACCAAGTGGGCACGCACGAGCAGCCTCACGCTGCTGCTGCCGCATGGCTTCGAGGGCCAGGGACCGGAACACTCGAGCGCGCGCCTGGAGCGCTTTCTGCAGCTCTCAGCCGACGGCAACTGGCGCGTGGCCAACTGCACCACCGCGGCCCAGTACTTTCACCTGCTGCGCGATCAAGGCCTGCGGCGCCCGCGCCGCCCGCTCATCCTGCTGACGCCCAAGAGCCTGCTGCGGCATCCCGAGGTAGCCTCGCCCTTTGCGGCCTTCACCGGCGGCGCGTTTCAGCCGGCGCTGGGCGACGCCGAGGCCGGGGAAGAGACCACCCGCATCCTGCTCTGCTCGGGCAAGGTGTACTACGACCTCACCAAGGCGCGGAAGGCGCAAGCGGCGAATCTAGCGGCGAGCGAACGCCCCGCGATCATCCGCCTGGAGCAGCTCTATCCCTTTCCCGCCGAGGAGTTGGCGCGCGAGCTGGCGCGCTATCCCCGCCTCGACGACTGCTGCTGGGTGCAGGAGGAGCCGGAAAACATGGGCGCCTGGAGCTTCGTCGCGCCCCATCTGCGCGCGCTGCTGCCGGCCGAAGCCGCACTCGCGCACGTGAGCCGCAAAGAGAGCGCCAGCCCGGCCACCGGCTCCCACAGCCGCCACCAGCAGGAGCAGGCCGCGCTCGTGGCCCAAGCGTTAGGCGCCTCGTAAGCTACGCCGCTGCAGCGCAGCGGCGGCATGGGGCTCAGGGGCCCCAAGCTGGCGCGAGCATAACCGGGACGCGCGGCGTAGTCGCGCTGGGGCCCGCGCCCCTCAATGCTCGAGCTTGAGCGCGCCCAGGATCTGCACCATGCCGTAGCCCAATCCGCCATCGGCATCGGCGGGGATGGCCGGATCGGAGGAGGCTTCAATCTCGGCCGCGATCTGCGCCGCCGTCTGCCCGCTCCCGGCCAGTAGCGCCGCTTCTCCGGCCACGATGGCGGCGCTGAAGGAAGTTCCGCTGCTCACGGCCCACACCAGGCCAAAGCCGGGGAAGGTCGTCAGCACGCGCACGCCGGGCGCGCCCACCTCGGCGTCCAGAATCCCGCTGGGCGGATCAAAGTTCGAGAACAGCGCCCGTTCCGGCAGGGGTGCTGCCACGCACAGTTGCGCCGGCGCGCCGGGCAGGCATCCATCCACGGCGCCCACTCCGATCACGCCCGGCTGCGAGGCCGGATACGTCGCCGCACTCACGTCCCCGTTGCCCGCCGCCGCGACAACAACCACGCCCTGGCGTATGGCCCCGGCGATGGCCTCCTGAATCAGCGGATCGGCGCTCGCGGCACTGAAGCTGAGGTTGATCACGCGCGCATGATGGGCGACCGCGTAATGAATGGAGTTGACGATGGATGCGACCGTCGCCTCCTCGCCCGGCCCAAAAGCTTTGATGGGCAGGATGGCCGCCTCCGGCGCGATCAGGTGAATCAAGCCCGCCACCGCCGTGCCGTGCCCGAAGGCCGGGTCGCAGTGAACGATGGCGGAAATCAACTGCAGCGCCTGCTTCGGGTCATCACCGCCGTCGGCGGAATCGCTCGTGGCCAGCAGGGCGGTGGTTGTGGTCGTTCCACTTAGCACCGCGCCCGCCGCCTGCGGCAGCGGCTTGATCACCGGGCATTTGCCCACCGCCGCGGCGTGCAGCAGCGCGCTCAAGACCGACCTTTGTCCCCCGCCGCTGGCGGTCAAATCCGCCCACGCCGACCAGTTTGCCGTGCCGTTGTAGAAATTCCATCCCTCGGTCGTCAGCAAGGAGCCTTGCAACACGGGATTAAACGGGTCCACCCCGTTATCAATGACCGCGACGATGACGCCGTGTCCGCTAGCCGAGCGCGGCGCGGAGGGCGCGGCCACCTGCGCCAGCAGCGGCTGATCGAGGTAGGCCGATGGGACGTCGGCCCCATAGAAGTCCACGTTGGCGACCAGCGGCGCCAGGGCGGCCGGCGTGGTCTTGGGCGGCGTGGCGAAGGCCGCCGTGCTCAGCAGCACGGCCCAACACGCCAGTACGCCCGCCGCCGTCTTCCCCATTACTCCCGCTCCACCACGGCACGTAGCGCGAACAGCGCCTCCTCGCACTGCGCCTCGCCCACATCGCAATGGGTCACCATGCGGATATGCGTCGCATCGGTGGCATTGGCGAGGACATTGCGCTCGGCCAGCTTGCTCACGACGTGGGTGGCGGAAAACTCCGTCTGGCCGACGTCGAAGATCACCATGTTGCTTTCCACTTCCGCCGGATCCAGACGCACGCCGGCAATCGTCGGCAGCCCGCGCGCCAGCAGTTGCGCGTTGCGGTGATCGGTGGCCAGTTGCGCGGGGCCTTTTTCGAGCGCCACCAATCCGGCCGCGGCGAGCACGCCCGCCTGGCGCATCCCGCCGCCCAGCATCATGCGGATGGCGCGGGCGCGTGCGATCTTTTCCCGGCCGGCCAGGAGCACCGATCCCACCGGCGCGCCCAGCCCCTTGGAAAGGCAGAACATCACCGTGTCGAACGGCTCGGCCAGCTCGGCGACGGAAACTCCGAGCGCCTCGGCGGCATTGAAAACCCGCGCGCCATCGAGATGCGAGGCCACACCCCGCTGCCGCAGCTCGGCGCACAGTTGCCGCATCATCTGCGGCTTCGTTACCACCCCGCCGGCAAAGCTCGTGTTCTCGACGATCACCAGGCCGGTCCGCGCATGCCGCTCCGCATCCGTGTGCAGCAGCGGCTCGACCAGCCCCCACGACATGCGCCCGGTGAGCGTGGTCAGCGGCCGTATGAGACACCCGGAGAACACCGCCGGCATGGCCATCTCCACGTTGAAGACATGCGACTTTGTGTCGCAGATGATCTCCTGCCCCGGCTCGGTCAATAACTTGATGGCGATCTGGTTGGCCATGGTGCCGCTGGGCACGAACAGTGCGGCCTCGCGCTGAAAGCGCTCCGCCGCCTGCGCCTCCAGCCGATTCACGCTCGGGTCTTCGCCGTAGGCGTCATCGCCGACTTCGGCGGCCATCATGGCGCGGCGCATCTCGGCGCTGGGCCGCGTCACGGTATCGCTGCGCAGGTCCACGGCGGCGCGCACACCACGCCCGGCCATCTCCTGCACCTCGGTCATGCCCTTGGGGGTGAAGCGCCCGCGCATTCTTTCAGGGTAGCAGTTATCCGGGCTCCAAGAAGCTTACCAGCACGCGATTCGCCACCATTCGCCCCCGCGCCGTCAGAGCAATTCTGCTGCCGTCGCGCGTCAGCAGTCCATCGGCCACCAGCGGCGCAACCGCCGCCTGCTGCGGGTCCTGCTCGCCGACTTCGACGCCCTGGTTGCAGCGCAGGCCCAGAAAATAGTGCTCCTCGCGCTCGGCCGTAGGCGTCAGCCGCACGGGCACCTGGCGCGGCAGCCGCCCTTGGCGCAGCGGCGCGCAGTAAGCATCGAGCGTGTCCGGGTTGGCGAAGCGGCGCGGCTCGGGCGCAAGCAGCAGTGAGTGCGCGTCGAGGCCGCAGCCCAGATACGGGCGCCGCCGCCAGTAGCCGAGATTGTGCCGGCTGGCAAACCCGGGACGCGCGAAATTTGAAATTTCATACTGCTCCCAGCCCTCGCGCTCCAACGCCGCGCAGGCCCATTCGTAGGCATCGGCGATGAGGTCTTCGTCCGGTACGGCATGGGCGTGGTAACGCACGCCGCCGGCGAGCAGTTCGTTGCCCAACCGGCTATCCTCATCCACCTCCAGCATGTAGAGCGACAGATGCGGCACTTCCGTCGCCATCGCGCTCCTTACCGAGTGCTGCCAGGAATCCGTGGTCTGGTGCGGCAGACCGGCAATTAGGTCCAGGCTGATGTTGCTGATGCCTGCCGCCCGCGCGCGCGCGATATCTTCACCGATCATTGCCCCACGGTGCAGCCGTCCCACCGCGCGCAGCTCGGCGTCTTCGAACGATTGCGCGCCCAGGCTCAGGCGGTTGACGCCGGCGGCGCGCAGTGTCTTCAGGCGCTCGGCATCCAGCGTCCCCGGCGCGGCCTCGGCCGTATGTTCCACTTCCGGCGCCAGTGCGAAGGCGCTCCGCACCGCCGCCATGATCGCCTCCCACCCCGATTTCGGCAGCAGCGTCGGCGTGCCTCCGCCCCAGTAGATGCTCTCGAGCGTTGCCGCTTGCAGGCCGTCGCTTGCGGCCGCGAGTGTGACCTCGCGCGCCAGCAGTTCACAGTATTCCGCGTACACGCCCGGCGCGTAGACCTGGCTGGCGAAATTGCAGTAGCTGCATTTGGACCGGCAAAAGGGCGCGGATAGGTATAGGCCTAACGATTGCGGCAAATTCATCCCGCCAGCGCGGCCGCCGACGGGGCCCCATAAGCGGCAAACCACGGCGTCGCCGCCTTCAGGCTCTGATTCACGGCCTCGATATTGGCCCGCCCCTGCGTGGCCAGCCATTGCTCAAACGCCGCCAACCCCTGCTTGGCGTACACGGCAATGCCGTCCTTCCACGTCGCGCGTCCGCACAGCACGCCGGAGAACTTCACGCCCGCCTCCGCCGCCAGCGCCAGGCTCTCGTTGAACTCGGCGTTGCTTACCCCCGCGCTCAAGTAAATGAATGGACGCCGCGCCGCCTCCGCCGCCGCCCGGAAATGCCCCAGCGCCTCGGCCTTGCTATACACCGAGAGTCCGGTGCAGGCCGCCGCGCCGGCGACGAACTTGGTGTTCACCGGAATCTCGGCCTTGAGCACGTCCACGCCATAGGCATCCTTGCTGAACTCGGCGATGCTGCCGCGCACCACCTCGGGCTTGATGCGGGCGAACTCCTGCCCCTTTTCGTCCCCGCCGTCGGGATCGTAGCCGACAAACTCCAAAAAGAAGGGGGTGTCGGCCGCGCGGCACTCCGCCCCGATGCGCTCGATAAAGGCATGCTTGATGTCGTTGATCTCGGCCTTTTCCATCGGCGTGTAATAGAGCAGCACCTTGACGCAATCGGCCCCATCGGCCTGCAGCCGTCGTACCGAGCAGTGCGGCAGCAGATCGGGCAGCCGCCCCGGCTGCGCGTTGTCGTAGCCGGATTGTTCGTAGGCCAGCAGCAGCCCGGCGTTGCGCGCGCGCGCCCGCGCCGCCGCCAGCCCATACTCCGGGTCCAGCAGGATGGCGCTGGCGTACGGCGTGAGCGCCTTGCTCACCGCGATCTTGAACTCCTCCATCATGGCAGCCGTGGCCGGGCTGCCTTTTTCCTTCCCCAGCGCCTTCTGCAGGCTGCCACGCTGATCCATGGCGGCGGCGGCGATGACCCCGCGCGCGTCCGCCACCGCTTGCATTCCTTTTAGCTTCCCAGGTGTGAGTTTCATAGGCGAGTGTCCAACGGAATTAGTGTATCGCGACGGAATAATCCTGCCCCTGCCAGTGACCGTCGCTCGCGTAGCGCATGGTGAACAAAACCGGCGCCCGCTGCGCCGCGGTCGTGGCCACATCCACGTACTCGAAGCCGCAGCCGGTCGGCGTCGAGCGGGTGTCGAACACCGTGTTCCACCCGTCCAGGCTGCCGTGCAGGAAAAACGGCGCCTCCACCTGCACCCGCAGGGTCGCGCCCGCGGCCATGCGCGCCACCTGGCGGTGAAACTTCCACACTTCCCGCGCCGGACGCGCGCGCCGCCCCTTGCCGTAGCGCTCTGAGACGGAAGAGATGTTGTCGAACACCGCCCCGTCCCGCACCGAGCGCAGCAGCCGCACGTACTCCGAGTGCGCCCACAGCAGCGGCATGGCGCTGCCGCTGGGCCGGCCAAAGTGCAGGAACTTGCCCGGCAGATCGGGCAAATCCCAAATCTGCTCCGGCAGCAGCGCCATGTGATTGGCCAGCCGCTCCATGGCGCGCACGTAGGCGGTGACGTCGCGTCCGGCGGCCAGCTCGTAATGGGCCCGCTCGCCGGTCAGCAGCGGCCAGGCCCCGCCGCGCCCCCAGCCCATATAGGCGCTGCCGTCGGGGTGTTGGCCGTAGCCGTCGTGGTTGTAGCGGCGCCAGCAGTCGCCAAAGGGGGTCGTAACCTTCAGCAGCGCATCCACCACGCGCAA
Organism: Terriglobales bacterium; assembly: GCA_050745525.1. Taxonomy (GTDB): domain Bacteria; phylum Acidobacteriota; class Terriglobia; order Terriglobales; family SCQP01; genus SCQP01. Next base: position 10,074 of record JBOGKL010000116.1, read on the forward strand.
GGAATCTTCAATCAATGCATCCCCGCCCGCGCGCACCCCATAGCGCACCAGCTCCAGAAAGCCCGCATCCATGATGTCGCGCGCCGGAAACTCCGACGGCATTCCCGGCTCGATGTTGTTGATGTGCAGCACGGCCGAGTTCGGGTCTTCATCGCTGCCCACCCCGATGCGCGGCGCCGGATTGATGCGGATATAGTGGCGCGTGATGCCGGGCACGAGCCCACCCTGCGTGGTGACGGTCCAGGCCTCCAGATGGCTCTCGACAAAATCGGCGTAGTCGAGCGCGAGCTGGGCCAGCGCGGCATCGCCGTGCGCGCGCGCCAGATCGGCCGCGCACACCAGCCCGGCGATATGCACCGCCAGGCTCGAGGGCGAATACCCACCCGCTTCTTCCCACCGCTCCTCGGGCGTGGCCGGGCCGTGGCGCAGCAGGTATCCCACCGCGCGCGCCACCATCGGGTAGGGATCAATGTCGTGCAGCGCTCCTTCCCGCCGCAGCCGCCAGGCCAGCAGAATCGGGAACGCCACCTCGTCCAGTTGCACGCCCTGCCAGTAGGGCGTTCCATTGACCCAGAAATTCTGCGCAAACCCGCCGTCGGGATGCTGCGAGGCGGCCAGGTACACCAGCGCCCGCCGCGCGGTCACTCCGTCCCCGCTCGCCAGCAGACCCGTTGCGCTCTGCACCAGGTCGCGCGTCCACACCAGGTGATAGCCGCCCAGGTCCTCATCGCCCTTGGTCTCGCCCCAGGGGATGGACAACGACGCGATCATCGCCCCCGGATACGTCTTGTCCTCATGCGCCAGCAGCACGCTCACACTGCGCTGATAGAGCGTGCCCCCGTCCTGGGCATAGTGGTCGAGCCCCAGCCGGTGCTCTTTCGTGCGCCGCCACTGCTCGCAAAAGCGGTCGCGGGCGGCGGCAAACGGCTGGTCCAGGCTTTGCAGCAGCGTGTTGATGGCCGCCTGGCGCGTGTCGCCAAAGGCGATGCCCAGGGTAAACTCGCGCCCGGCGCTCAGGTCCATTTCCGCCGACAGCGCGACGTTGCCGTCGGTTGCGGTATGGAAGGCGTAGGTGGGCCGCAGGTGCGCGGCCAGATCGGTCCAGGCATCGCTCGCGCCCACAAACCCCGCCGAGCAGCGCAGCAGTGGAATGGTGGCTCCAATGGCCAGCCAGGCCGGGCCCCGGTGGGCCAGCAGCAGTGAACGCGAGGCGACCTCGCCCACTTCCGCGTTGTTGTGCCACCCGATACCGCCCATATGCGGCGCGCACAGCACGAATTGCCGCAATCCCCGCCCCAGCGCCGGGCTCGTCTCCACCTTCGCATGCATCAGAATGCAGCTCAGGTGCGGGTCGGCGATGACTTCCTTCTGGCACTGATACCGCCCCTGGCGATCTTGCGTGACGATGCGGTAGCCGAGTGCTTCGTCTTCCAGCACCTCGACGTGGCTGTCGCAGTCGCGCCGCTCGCCGTGAAAAAACGTCTTCCCGTCGGTGAACATAAACTGCAGGTCCCGCACCTGCGGCTGATCAATGGTCGGGAAGTACATCTCCGTCAGCGTGCCCTGCGCCAGCGTGAACCAGACGCGGCTGGAGGAGGCATAGGCGGTGCCGACGGCGTCCTTGCCGCCCCGCGTCCAGCGCGGCGGAATGCCGGGCGAACCGAAAGCTTCCCCGCCCCGCCGTTCCCGCTCCGCCGCGGCGCCGGGCACCGCCGCCGCGGAAGTTGCCGTGCTCATGGCCGCCCCCCGGCCAAGGTCGTATGAAGCAGTTCTATGATGCGGTCGCGCCGTATCACCCCGCGCACCCCGCCATTGGAAAGAATGGGCAGTTGTCCCACGTTATGCTCCGCCATCTTCTGCAACGCCGCCGTCAGCCCCTCGTCGGGCACGACGGTGGCCATATCGGCTCGCGGCACCATGGCCTCGCGCACCAGCGTCCTGCTCCATTGCGCGCGCGGCACGTTGGATAAATCCGCCGCCGTGATGATGCCCAGCAGCCGGTCGTCCTGATCCATCACCAGGCTGGCGCGGAATTGATGCTGGTTCGCCAGCTCGGAAATAAACACCTCCAGGTCGATGTCCGGAGGCACCCGCGAAAAAAACGGCGTCTCCAGGTCGCGCACCGTATAGTGCCCCAGCGCCGACTGAATCTCCGCCTGGCGCCAGCTCTGCTCGGCGGCGCTGAGCAGAAACCAGCCGATGAAGGCCAGCCAAATCCCGTCCAGCCCGCGCCCGCTGAAGAACTGAAACACGCCCCACAGGATCAGCGCCATGGCGCAGACCTTGCCCACCTGCGTCGCCCAGCGCGTGGATTTGTTGAAGTCCTTGTTGGCGCCCCACAGGATGGCGCGCAGCACGCGCCCACCGTCCAGCGGAAATCCCGGAATCAAATTGAACAGCGCCAGCAGCAGATTGATGTAGCCCAGCCACTCGATGACAGCATACACCGGCAGGTGGATATTCCCCGTCCGCGATATGGCATACAGGACGCCCCCCAGCACCAGGCTGAGCAGAGGTCCGGCGATGGCGATTTGAAACTCCGCGCTGGCGTCGCTCGGCTCGCGGCTCAGCTCGCTCACTCCGCCGAACACAAACAGCGTGATGGCATGCACCGGCAGACCGTGCGCCCGCGCCACCAGGCTATGCGCCAACTCGTGCAGCACCACCGAGACAAAGAACAGAATCGTGGTGATCAGCGCCGCCGCCAGCACCGTCGCTTTCGACCAGTGCGGGTCCATGCTGGCAAAAAAGCTCATCAGCGTGACGGCAATCAGGACCAGAATGATGATCCAGCTCATGTGGAACTGGAGATCAATGCCAAATATCCGCGCCAGGCGGCGGCTGTTCGAGCGGCGTGGAGCAGGCGGTGCCATGGACGATTACTCCCTATTATCCCGCGCCATCCGCTCAGCACCGGCTCAATGCGCGCAGCCGAGCCGGGGCGCAGCGGTCCTGCGGCCTTAGAGAGCGGGGCGCGCGGCCCTCCCAACGCGTTCATGGTCTAATATGGGCGTGAGCACGCCCGCATCCGCTCCGCCTTCCCGCATGGCCCCGGACCTTTCGCAGCACCGTGAATACCACTTTCGGGGCAGCGCGCGCCTGCGCGATCTGGTCATCGGCATGTCCGATGGCCTCACGGTGCCGTTCGCCCTCGCCGCCGGCCTCAGCGGCGCCGCCCTCAGCAGCCGCATCGTGGTGACGGCGGGGCTGGCCGAAATTGCCGCCGGATCCATCGCCATGGGCCTGGGCGGATATCTCGCCGCGCGCAGCGATGCCGAACACTATGCCAGCGAGTTGGCGCGCGAGGAGCAAGAAATCATCGAGCGCCCCGGCGACGAGCGCCGCGAAGTGGCGGAAATTTTTGAGAACTACGGCATGACCGGCGAAGAGAGCCAGCAACTCACCTCCGCTTTAGCCGCACGCCCGGCCGTCTGGCGCGACTTTATGATGCGCTTCGAGCTGGGCCTGGAGGCGCCCGAGCCCGGCCGCGCCTGGGCCAGCGCCTCCACCATTGCTGGCGCCTACATCGTTGGCGGCCTCATTCCCTTGGCCCCCTACTTCGCCCACATTCCTCTGCCCACCGCGCTTACCCTCTCCATCGCGGTCACCGGCACGGCGCTGCTCGTCTTCGGCTACGTCAAAGGGCGCTTCACCGGCACGCACCCGCTGCGCTCGGCCGTGCAGACGGCAATCATCGGTGGCATTGCCGCCACGGCGGCGTTTCTCATCGCCCGCGCCATCTCGTGAAGTCCGGCTTCGTCACCCTGCTCGGCCGCCCCAACACCGGCAAGAGCACGCTCGTCAATGCGCTCGTGGGGCAAAAGATCGCCGCCGTCAGCCCGCATCCCCAAACCACGCGCACGCATCTGCTCGGCATTGTCAATCGGCCCGGTGTGCAAGCGGTTTTCGTGGATACCCCGGGCGTACATCGCGGCGGCGGCGCCCTCGGGCGCGAGCTGGCCCGCAGCGTGCAACACGGCCTCGACGGCCGTGACCTGGCCCTCTACCTTCTCGACCTCACCCGCCCCTGGGGCGCCGAAGACGCCATGGCGCTCGATCTGTTGCGCGGCGAGAACGCCCCTCCGGCCTTCCTCGTACTCAACAAAGTAGACCTGTTGCCTTCTCGCGATGCCCTGCTCCCACTGATTGCCGAGAACACCCAGCGTTACTCCTTCGCCGAGGTGATTGCCGTATCGGCTCTCCGCGGTACGAACCTCGCCCAGTTGCTGCGCCTGGTCGTCGCAGCGCTCCCGGAAGGCCCGGAATACTTTCCCGAGGGCCAGACCAGCGACCAACCCGAGCAATTCTTGATCTCCGAGATCATCCGCGAGCAGGCCATGCTCGCGACGCGCGACGAGGTCCCGCACGCGCTCGCCGTGCGCATCGAAGCCGACCGCCTCCGCCGCTCCGCAGGCAAGCCGCTGCGCGTGATCGAGGCGGTGCTGCTGTGCGAGCGGGATGGGCAAAAGGCGATCCTGGTCGGACGCGGCGGAGCCCAGATCCGCCGTATCGGCACCGCCGCGCGCCAGCAGTTGGAAGCTGCCCTCAACATCCACGTCCTGTTGCAGTTGCAGGTACTGGTCCGCGAGCGCTGGCGCGACGATCCGGGCGCGGCGCGCAACGTGGATTTCCGCCGTATGAGGTAGACTTTCTGACATGCGCTGCCCCTTCTGCGGCCATTTGGAGGATCGCGTCGTTGACTCGCGCGAAAGCAAGGAAGGCGAAGCCATCCGCCGCCGCCGCGAGTGCCTGGAGTGCGCCAAGCGCTTCACCACCTACGAGCGCCTCGACGAGATCCCGTACATGGTGGTGAAGAAGGACGGCCGGCGCGAAAAATTCGACCGCCAAAAGGTGCTTACCGGACTGCTGCACGCTGCCGAAAAACGCCCCATCTCCACCTCTCAATTGGAGGCCATCGTCAACGACGCCGAGGGCCTGATCGTGGATTCACCCGAGCGCGAAGTGCCCGCCCAAGCCATCGGCCAGATGCTCATGGAACGCCTCCGCCACCTGGATAAAGTCGCCTACGTGCGCTTCGCCTCCGTCTACATGGACTTTAAGGATGTCGGCGAGTTCCTCAAGGAATTAAATCGCCTGCTGAAGCACAAAGAGACACCCTAGCCCGCTGCGGCGCGCATCGAACCTTTAGCGAACGTTAGGGGGGGTGTCTATGGTGAAGCGTTTTGCCGTCAGCGGTGTGGCTGCTGCGGCTATGGCCTTGGTGCTGCTTGCACCCGCTTGGTTGCATGCCGACAGCACGCGCGCCGATGACAACGCGCGGCTGCAGGCCGCCGCACTGGTGTTCCAGCAAGTGATGGCAACGCCCGACCACGCCATCCCGCAGGAGATCCTCGAACATGCCAACTGCATCGTCATCATTCCCGGCATGAAGAAAGGCGCTTTCATGTTTGGCGCCAACTACGGCAAAGGCATCGCCACCTGCCGCAGCGCACCCGGCCAAACCTGGGGACCGCCATTGTTTGTCACCATTGGGGGCGGGAGCTGGGGCCTGCAGGTGGGGGCGCAATCGAGCGACATCGTCATGGTGTTTGGTAACCGCGCCCAACTGAACAGCCTGTTGAGCAGCAAGTTCCGCGTGGGCGCCGAAGCTGCCGCCGCCGCCGGACCGGTGGGCCGCCACGTCGCCGCGGGCACCGACGTAAAGCTCAACTCGGAAATCCTGACCTACGGCAGAAGCAAGGGCGCCTTTGCCGGTATCAGCATCAGCGGCGCCGTGGTGCAGCCCGATACGACCGGCAACGAGGCCATCTACGGTACGCACAGCAACGTGCAGGACATCCTCAGCGGCAAGGGCGTGACCACCCCGCGCACGGCCGACCCGCTGCTGCGCGAGTTGGACGCCTACTCGCTCAACGCCGCAGCCAAGTAGCCATGTGCAGCGAAGCCGGGGCGAAGGGGTCCCCGGCGCAGCGGTCAAGGCAGCCTCACCCACCAAATCGCTGCGCTAGGAACGGCTTCAGATCCAGCGCTTTAGTAAGCTGGCCGGTGGCGATGGCCGAGGCCATGATCTTGGCGGTGATCGGCGTCAGCAGGATGCCGTCGCGGTAATGCCCCGCAGCGATCCAGTAGCCTGGACACGCCGTCGGGCCAAGAATCGGCCGCTCATCGTCGGAACAAGGACGATACCCGGCCCACATTTCTTCCACCTCCGCCGTGGCGAGGCCGGGTACAAGCGCCACGGCGCGCTGCCGCAACTCTTCCAGCCGCTCGGGTTCAAGCCCTGGGGCGAAGCCAACGTCCTCAACCGTCGCGCCCACCAGCACCCGCCCTTGCGCGCGTGGAACCAAATACACCCCATCGCCCTCAATTACATGGCGCAGATCGAAGCCCGCGCGCAGCCGTAGCATCTGGCCCTTGCGCGGGCGCACCGGCGTCGCCACGGGCGCGGCGATGGAAGAGGCCCAGGCGCCGGCGGCGTTGACGACGATCGCGGCGCGATAGGTCTCCGCCGCCGCACGCACCAACATGCCACCGCTTTCAGACTCGACGGCGCTCACCGGCTCATGCTCGACGACGCGGGTGCCTCGCGCCCGCGCCGAGTGCAGCAGCGCGGCCCCGAGCGCGCGATTGTCCACGCTATGGTCGGCGCTGATGCGCCATATTTCATCCCCGCCCGCGCAGCGCAGCCCAGGTTCCAGCGAGGCCACTTCGCTGCTCTCGACCCTCTCCCATCCCCCCAGCTCGGGCTGTGGCGCCGGATGCGCCGCGGTCGCAAGAAACAACGTCCCGCTGGGCCGATACCCGACCGGCATGCCCGTCTCCCGCTCCAGCTCCTCGACCCACGTCGGATACAGCCGCGCGCTCGCCCGTGCCAGCGGCCGCAGCACCGCGTCCTCGGTCTGGCTGGCCGCAAGCATCCCCGCCCCCGCCCACGACGCCTGCCTCGCCGCCTCGCCGGCCTCCAACACGGTGACTCCGAATCCGCGCCGCCGCAGCTCGCGCGCCAACGCCAGCCCGATCAGCCCCGCCCCGACAATGACTGCGTCGGCTTCCATCGGCTAAGCATACCGCGCCGGCTTACGCCACCTCCCGCGCTCATCGCGACTGCCCGCGATCAGTCAGTGCTACCATGGATTTTCCATTCATGGCGGAGTCCACCCAAGCGGCGGCCAAGCGCGTTCTGGCCCTGGAAGCGGCAGCCGTGGCGGCCTTGGCCGACCGCGTCGGGCCCAGCTTCGATGAAGCCGTGCGCCTTCTCCTCGCCTGCCCGGGCCGCGTGGTCGTAAGCGGCATGGGCAAGAGCGGTATTGTCGCCCGCAAAATCGCCGCGACCCTCAGTTCCACCGGCTCGCCCGCCTTGTTCCTTCACCCCGCCGAGGCGCGCCATGGCGATCTCGGCATGCTCGTGCGCGGCGACGTGCTGCTGGCCCTGTCGCAAAGCGGCGCCACCCCCGACCTGCTCGAGCTGCTCGGCCCCGCGCAGCGCCTGGGCATTCCGCTGATCGCGATGACCGGCGATCCGCAATCCCCGCTCGCACGCTCCGCCCAGGCCCATCTCGACGTGAGCGTTTCCGCCGAAGCCTGCCCGCTCGGCCTGGCCCCCACCGCCTCGACCACAGCCGCCGTGGCCATGGGCGATGCCCTGGCGCTGGCGGTGGCCGAAGCGCGTGGCTTCAGCCCTCGCGACTTTGCCGATCTTCACCCCGGCGGGGTGCTCGGCAAAAAGTTGAAGCCGGTCTCCGATCTCATGCACACCGGCGATGCCGTGCCCCGCGTCGCCCCCGACGCTCCCTTCGCCGACGTTGTCTATGAAATGAGCCGCAAGGGATTCGGCGTCACCTGCGTCACCGGCGCCTCGGGCGAGCTGCTCGGCGTGATCTCTGACGGCGATCTCCGCCGCCTCTTCCACGCCCACGGCGCCCGCGCCGTCGAGCTCCCGGCGCGCGCGTACATGACGGCCCAGCCCGCCACCATCGCGGCCGACCTGCTGGCTCCGGCCGCGCTGCACCTGCTCGAGACCCGCCGCATCACTTCCCTGCCCGTCGTGGACGGCGAGCGCCGCCTGCTCGGCCTCATCCATCTGCACGACCTCTGGACCACGGAGTTGTTTTGACCATGACCACCCCCGATGCCGTGGCTCGCGCCCGCGCCATCCGCCTCGTCCTCTTCGACGTGGACGGCGTGCTGACCGACGGCGTCATCTGGTACATCCCCTCCTCCCCCGCGCCCGAGGGCCTGGTCGAGGTCAAGGGCTTCAGCGCCCACGACGGCATCGGCATCGCCCTGGCGCGCCGCGCCGGCCTGAAGACCGGCGTCATCACCAAGCGCACCTCGGCCTCGCTGGCGCTGCGCGCGCGCGACCTGCGCATGGATTTCGTCCGCCAAGGTGTGGACCGCAAGGGCGAGGCGCTCGCCGAAATCCAGCAGGCCAGCGGCTGCACGGCGGAAGAAACCTGCTGCGTCGGCGACGATATCGTGGACCTGCCCATGCTGCGCTCGGCCGGCCTCGCCGCCGCGCCCGCCAATGCCCGCCCCGAGGTGCACGCCGCCGCCCACTTTATCGCCCCGCACCCCGGCGGCGCCGGCGCCGCCCGCGACATCGTCGAGTTCATCCTTCAGGCTCAAGGAAAATGGGATGCGGCCATCGCCGCCTATCTGGCCGCGCCCGAGTCAGATTATGCGGTGCCCGCGGCGGAACGCCCATGAACGTCAGCGAAACCCAGGTGCGCGTGCGCTACGCCGAGACCGACCAGATGGGCGTGGTCTACTACGCCAACTATCTCGTCTGGTTCGAGGTCGGCCGCGTCGAGCATCTCCGCCAGAGCGGCATCAACTACCGCGACATGGAGGCCGACGACTGCAAGATCGCCGTCGTCGAAGCCCGCTGCCGCTACAAGGCCCCCGCCCGCTTCGACGACCTCATCACCATCCGCACCTGGGTGGCGCGGCAGCGCGGCCCGGTCGTGCACTTCCAGTACGAGGCCATGCGCGCCGAGGACGGGCTGCTGCTGGCCGAGGGAGAAACCGTGCACGTCTGCATTGACAGCAATTTTCAGGCCTGCCCGCTGCCGGAAAAATACCGCCTGGCGGTAAAGGAACCGGCATGAGCCCCGCCCTCGAACTCAAAGGCTCCGGCCTGCGCCTCGAGCAGGTCGCCGAAGTCGCCCGCGAACGCCGCCCCGTGCGCCTGGCCCCCAGCGCCCGCCCGCGTCTGCGCGCGACGCGCGCCATCGTCGAGCGCGCCCTCGAGCGCGATCAGCCCGCTTACGGCATCAACACCGGCCTCGGCCGCCTCAGCGACGTGCGCATCCCCGCGGACAAAATCCGCGAGCTGCAGTTGAATCTCCTCCGCAGCCACGCCTGCGGCGTCGGCGCCCCGCTCGACACGGCCGTCGTGCGCGCCATGCTGCTGTTGCGCGCCAACTCGCTGGCCAAGGGCTTCTCCGGCGTGCGCCCCAAGATCGTCGAGGCCCTGTGCGCCTTGCTCAACCGCGGCGTGCACCCGGTTGTGCCCAGCCAGGGCTCGGTCGGCGCCAGTGGCGATCTGGCCCCACTGGCGCACCTGGCGCTGGTGCTTATCGGCGAAGGCGAAGCCGAATACAAGGGCCGCATTCTGCCTGGCCACGCGGCGCTGCGCGCGGCCGGTCTTCGCCCGCTGACGCTCGAAGCCAAAGAGGGTCTCTCGCTCCTCAACGGCACGCAGGCGATGTTGGCCAGCGGCATCCTCAGCCTGCTCGCCGCCGAGCGTCTGGTCGAGGCCGCCGAGGTGGTCGGCGCCCTCTCGCTCGAGGCGCTGCGCGGCACGCCGGTGGCCTTTGACGAGCGCCTGCAGCAGGTGCGCGGCCAGCTCGGCCAGGTCATCTCCGCCGCCAAGCTCCGCCGTCTCATCGCCGCCAGCCCCATCCGCCGCTCCCATCTCCGGTGCAACCGCGTGCAGGACGCCTACAGCCTGCGCTGCATGCCCCAGGTTCACGGCGCCGTGCGCGACACGCTTGCCTTTGTGCGCGCCACGTTCATCCGCGAGGCCAACGCCGCCGTGGACAATCCCCTCGTCTTCCCCAGCCCCGGCGGCCCCGGCCATGGCGAAGTCCTCAGCGGCGGCAACTTCCACGGCGAACCACTCGCCTACGCGCTCGACTACCTCGCCATTGCGCTGTGCGGTCTGGCCGGCATTTCCGAGCGGCGTCTGGAGCGCCTGGTCAATCCCGCGCTGAACGAGGGTCTGCCCGCCTTCCTCGCCCCCGATCCCGGCCTGCACTCGGGCCTGATGATGGCGCAGGTGTCCGCGGCCGCGCTGGTGGCGGAAAATCGCGTGCTGGCGCATCCGGCCTCGGTGGACAGCATCCCCACCTCCGCCAATAAAGAAGATTACGTCTCCATGGGCATGGGCGCGGCGCTCAAGCTCGAGCGCGTCGTCGCCAACACCGCCGCCGTGCTCGGCATCGAGCTTGTCGCCTCCAGCCACGCCCTGGCGCATCTGGAGCCGCTCCGTCCCAACCGCCGCCTGCAGACCGTGCTCGCCCGCGTGCGCGAACGCATCCCGCCGCTCACCCGCGATCGCATCCAGGCCCCCGACCTCGCTGCCGCCCGCGACCTCATCCTCGCCGGCGCGCTCGATTAAGCCAGCGGGTCGAAAATCCGCAGCGCCCCCGGAGCGCAAAAGCCCCGATCGTGCGTCCACAACTCCGTGGCGCCGTTCTCCAGCGCCATCAGCGCAATCTGCCAGTCAAATATTCGCCGGCCGTGGATCCCATATTGCTGCGCACTCTGCGGCAGGCGAAATGCAAACCCCGACCTGGGGAGCCAAATCTGAGCGCCCATGCTTTGAAGATCCAGCAGGTATTGGTTTGCTTCCGCAGCCGTCCCCAGCGCCGCGCTCGGCCGCGTCACCAGGTTCCAGAACTCGACGGCGCTCGCCAGCGTCAGGCCCCAACCGCGGCCCGATGCCACCGCCCTGTCAATCGCCTCTGCTGCTCCGCTGTTTTCCTGCGCATCGAGATTGAAGTCGTACACGAGCAGGTTGGTGTCGAACGCGATCAAAAGTTACCTGGCTCCCTCATCCCGTTCGCTCTCGATCCATTCCCACATCTTTTCCCTGCTGGAAATGTCCAGTCCCTTGGGCCAGGAGCCGGAACCGTGAGTCCTCGGCCGTGGTTGCCGGGGCATGCAGGCCAGCTCGCGCCGCAGCCCCGATTCAATCAGCTCGCGCAAGGTGCGGCTGCCCTCTGCCGCCGCCTTTTTCACTTCCCGCAGCAGGCGATCCTCGATTTCTACTGTCGTCTTCATAAATATGGCCATATTACCATATCGCGCCCCGGCAGCCCCGACTGTGCTTAAATCCGAGCCATGTACAAGCCGCTCGGTTTGTTCTTTCTGGCCACTACCCTCGGCCTCTCGCAGACGCCAAAGCTATCCACCTGCCTGACCAACGCCAGCATGCGCACTTACCAGACGGTGAGCGACCCGCAGTTATCGCCCGATGGCACCAAAGTGGTCTGGGTGCAGCACGATTCAACCGCCGCGGGCGCGGCCACCCATCTCTGGATCGCTCCGACCAGCGGCGCCACGCCCGCGCGCCAGATTACCGAGTCGCCTGCGTCGGACAAAGATGGCGAGAGCGCGCCCCAGTGGATGCCTGACGGCTCGGCGCTCCTGTTCTTGGCCAAGCGCGGCAAAGTAAAGCAGATCTTCCGTCTTCCCGTGGCAGGCGGCGAAGCCGCGCCGTTCACGCTCAAAGCCGGCAAGCTGGCGCTAAGCCCCAACCGCTTCGCCATATCCCCCAACGGGCAATGGCTGGTGTTTTTAGCCCGCCAGCCCCAGACCGCCGAGGAAAAACAGAACAAAACAGACAAGAAAGACGCGGTCGTGGTGGGCCAGGACAAAAACCCCAATCGCATCTGGCTCTACTCGCTGACGCAGAACACGCGGGGGCCCGCGCCAGTCAATGTCGTGCCCCTCACTCCGCTCAGCCGCGAAGCCCACGCCTTCGCCTGGAGCCCGGATTCCAGCCGCGTCGCGGTTATTACCGGAGCGCTGGGCAATGCCGATGAGCGCGGACCCAACGCCCGGCTCACCATCGCCGCCGTGGACAAGCCCGAGCAACGGCGCGTGCTGCCGACAGTGCCGGCCTCAATCAGCGCTGCGGCCTTCTCGCCGGATGGCCACACCCTCGCCTTCCTGGCGCAATCGCAGCACGATCTTCCGCCCGGCGTGCGCGACCTCTACGTGATGTCCCTAAGCGGCGGCACGCCGCGCGACCTGTCTGCAGCGGGCCCTTACACCATCGGCGGCGGCCTCACTTGGCGCTCCGATAGCAGCGCCATCTACGTCTCCGCGCAGCGGCGCACGCGCAGCACGCTGCTCGCCTTCCCGGTCCGCGGCTCGCTGCCGTCGTGGCAGCCCGCCGCAACGCCGATCGCCACCAGCTTCGCCACCAACCGCCAGCAAAGCGGCTGGGCCTTTATCTCCGACTCCACCAATCGCCTGCCGCAAGTCGCTTTCGCTGCGCGCCCCAATGGCCCGATCACCGTCCTCAGCGATGCCAACGCTCAGTGGCCCGCGAGCGGCTGGCGCGTGGCGCGCGCGGTGTCCTGGCCCGCTGCCGGCGGCATGACCATCCACGGCCTCTACTTTCCTCCGGCTTCGTGCCCCGGCGCTGCGCCGCTGCGCGCGGGCAAATCGCCGATGATCCTCATCGCCCACGGCGGACCCACCGGCGCATTCCTGCAGACGTTCAATCCCTTCGTGCAGTGGCTCACGGCGCAAGGCTGGGCGGTGCTCGAAGTCAATCCGCGCGGCAGCACCGGCTACGGCTGGCAATTCACCGCTGCCGACCGCAACGACTTGGGCGGCCAGGACTATGCCGACGAAATGGCCGGCCTCGATTGGGCCCTGGCGCACGAGCCCGTGGATGCGCGCCGGCTGGGCATGTTCGGCTACAGCTACGGCGGCGAGATGGCCGGCTTCATCGCGGGCAAAACCACGCGCTTTGCGGCGATTGTGGCCGGCGCGCCGGTCATAGATCAGTACAGCGAATACGGCACCGAGCACGGCTCCTGGTACGACCGCTGGTTCTTTGGCCGGCCCTGGCGCCGTCCGCAGGATGCCTGGCGTCAGTCGCCACTCGCCTCCGCCAAAAACGCCCACACCCCCATGCTGCTGCTGCAGGGCCAAGCCGACACCACCGACCCGCTGGGCCAATCGGAGGAAGAATATCGCGCCCTGCGCCAGGACGGCGTGCCCGTCCGCCTGGTGACGTTCCCGCGCGACAATCACGGCCCGCTGGCGGAAAACATCTTCGCCGCGCCCAGCCACGAGCCCTGGCACGGCTTCGAGGGCCGCGCCCAAATTCTCGCCTGGTACCAAAAGTACTTCCGCCAAGCGCTTCACCCGTAGGAGCCGCGGCGTAGCGGAGCCCGGGCGAAGCTGTCCCCGGCGCAGCGCTCCTGCGGCCTTGGAGAGCGGGTCGCGCGGTGGCGAAGGCGCCAGTGGCGCCTGAGCGCGCTGGGAGCCCGCGATCAATAAAACCTAGCACCGCGCCCGGAAGCACAGCCGGGGCGTAGGGGGCCCCGGCTGCGCCTCCTTGCGGCCTTAGAGAGCGGGCCGCGCGGCGGAGCCGCGCTGGGAGCCCGCGATCAATCAATGCCGTCCGCGATCAATAATTGTTCCATGGCCAACCGCCTCGCCGCCGCCGCCAGCCCCTATCTCCGCCTCCACGCCTCCAATCCCGTGGACTGGCATCCCTGGGGCGAGGAGGCCCTGGCCCGCGCCCGCGCCCTCGACCGCCCCATTTTTCTTTCCATCGGTTATTACACCTGCCACTGGTGCCACGTTATGGAGCGGGAATCGTTTTCCGATCCCGCCTGCGCCGCGCTGCTCAACGACAACTTCGTCTCCATCAAGGTGGATCGCGAGGAGCGGCCCGATGTGGACCGCCTCTACATGAGCTTCGTGCAGGCCACGACCGGCGGCGGCGGATGGCCGCTCTCGGTCTTTCTCACCCCCGACCGCAAGCCCTTCCACGGCGGCACCTACTATCCGCCCCGCGATCGCCATGGTCTTCCCTCCTTCACCCGCCTGCTGCACACCATCGCCCAGGCCTGGCGTGACGATCGGCCGCGCCTGCTCCGCGCCGCCGACGAGGTGAGCGATTTTCTGGCTCAAGCCCTCGCGCCTTCCGCCGCCGCAACCCCAGCCCCAGCGGCTCCAGCTTCGCTGCTGGCCGAGTCCTGGCCCAAGCTCTTCGCCGACCTGCGCGCCGCCTTCGACGTCTCCAACGGCGGCTTCGGCGCCGCGCCCAAGTTCCCCCGCCCCGTCGCTCACGCCTTCCTCTTGCGCTACGCCCGCCACCATGCCGGCTCGCCCGAGGGCGGCGAAGCTGTCGCCATGGTCACCGCCAGCCTGCGCGCCATGGCCCGCGGCGGCATCCACGACCACCTCGGCGGAGGCTTTCACCGCTATGCCGTGGATGCGGCCTGGCGCGTCCCGCATTTTGAAAAAATGCTCTACGATCAGGCCCAGCTCGCCTCTTCGTTCATCGAAGCCTGGCAGCTCACCCACGCCGAAGACCTGGCCCAAGCCGCTCTGTCCACCTGCGCCTTCGTGCTCGCTGAGATGACCAGCCCTGACGGTGGATTCTATTCCGCCCAGGACGCCGACAGCCCGATTCCCGGGCAGCACCGCGTCGCCGATGGCCCCACCGAGGGTGAGGGCGCCTACTACCTCTGGACAGAAAAAGAAATCCGCGAGCTCCTCGCGCCTGCGGCCGCCGAAGTCATCTGCCGCAGCTATGGTGTGTTGCCCAACGGCAACGTGCCCGCCGCGCTCGACCCGCAAGCCGAATTCACCGGCAAAAACATCCTCTTCCTGACCTCGCCCGACGCTCTGGACACCGGCACGGCCCCAAGCCGTCAGCTCCTCTACGCCGAGCGCCGCAAGCGCCCGCATCCGCCCACAGACGACAAGATCCTCACCGCCTGGAACGGCCTGATGATCTCTGCCCTCGCCCAGACCGCCGCCGTGCTCGACCGTCCTGAGTGTTTGGCCGCCGCCGAGCGCGCCGCCCGCTTCCTCCAGCAGCAGCGCTGGGACCCCGCCTACGCCGGCCGGGCTGGGGGCCTGGAGCCTCAGCCTGGCCGGGCGTTAAGCGGGTCGCTCGGCGCAGCCGAGCGGGGCCCCGCGCCAGTCAATGCCCGCCTCCTGCGCACCGCCGCCATCGAGGCCTTCGTCGAGGACTACGCCTTCCTCATCCAGGGCCTGCTCGATCTGCATCAGGCGACGTTCGACCCCGGCTGGCTCGACTGGGCGCACCAATTACAGTTGGCCCAGGAGCAACGCTTTGCCGCACCCGACGGCAGCTACTACTCCGCCGCTGCCGATCCCGAGCTCCTGCTGCGCCTGCGCGAGGATTACGATGGTGCCGAACCCTCGCCCAACTCCGTCGCCATCTCCAACCTGCTGCGGCTCGCGCTTTGGTATGAAAACGAATGCTGGCGTGAGCGCGCCGAAGCCGTGCTGGCCAGCTTCGCTTCCAAACTGCGCGAGTCGCCCCAAGCGCTGCCCCTCATGTGCGCGCATCTGGAGGCCGCCGCCGCCCCGCCCCGCCGTCTTCTCCTTCGCGGGAGCCTGTCGGCGCCTGGGACTCAGGCTCTGCTCCAGGTCGCCCGCCGGCGCTTTCTTCCCGGCTACTGGATCCTGCTCGAAGCGGCGCCCGACAACGCTCCGGCCGCTGCATACCTTTGTGAAGACTACACTTGCCGTCTCCCGCTCACCGCACCAGAAGCTCTGGAAAAAGCACTGAGTTGAAACGTTTCGCACCGTCAGTCCCGCTGCGCGCATCCGCTTGGAAGAGGGGTTATATTGAGATCATGGCGGCGATGGTAGGCGAGTTGGCATTGGAGTTTAGCCTGCCCGACACGGACGCTCACGTGCGCTGGCTAAGCGAATTCCACCGCTTGGGTCCCTTGGTGCTGCTCTTCGTCCCGAGTGCCTACGGATGGCGCCCGCGCTGGCAGCTCTGGAGCTTGCTGCGCCACTACGACAACTTCGTGGAGATGGCGACCGAGATAATTGTGGTGACAGGTGATCCCCTTCCCGAGTTGCGCATTTTTCACATCCGCCGCGGCTTCCCCTTCGTCTTCCTCTCCGATCGCGACGGCGCCATTGCGCGCGGCTACGATGTCGCCCCCGGATGCGCCGGCGCCTTCGTCATCACCACCGGCGGCGTCATCCGCCTGCACCGTGTCGTGGATGGCCTCGGACTGCGCAGCTCCGGCTCCTCGCTCCTGCGCGTCCTCCACAGCCTCGACCTGCACGACCGCCAGCCGGCGCGCGCCAGCTAGGGCCGCTCCTGGGTGCCCTGGTGCTAAACTGGCCTCGCCCATCGTGCCCCTTCCCCCAACCTTGAATGGATCCTTCGCTTGGACCACTGCTGGCGTGGCCGTCGCCCTGGTGGTGCTGCTGGCTTTTCGCCTGCGCAGCCAGCGCATTGCCGCGTTCCATTACCGCATGTTGCTGGATTCCACCGCCGAGGGCATTTACACCCTTGATCCGCACGGGCGCTGTATCTGGTCAAACCAGGAGGCGGCGCGCATCTTCGGCTACGCCAGCCCCGCCGCCTACGTGGGAAAGCAGATGCACGACGTCATCCACCATACCCGCGCCGATGGTACGCCCTTCCCCGAAGTCGAGTGCCAAGGCCTGAGGGGCCTGCTCGCCGGCGCCGGCGTCATGCAGTTTAAGGAACTGCTCTGGCGCGCCGACGGAACCAGCTTCTACGCCGAACTGCGCGTCAACCCCGTGCTGCGTGACGGCAAAATGCTGTTTGCCTGCGTGGCTTTCCGCGACATCACCGAGCGCCTGCGATTGGAGGAGCAATTCCGCCACGCCCAAAAAATGGAGGCCACCGGACGCATCGCCGCCGGCACCGCTCACGACTTCAATAATCTCCTCACCGTAATTAACGGCTACGCACAACTGCTGCTCGCCGCGCCCGGTCTCGATGCCCGCGCCCGCCGTCAGTTGTTGGCCATCGAGCAGGCCGGCAACCGCGCCGCCTCGCTCACGCGTCAACTGCTGGTCTTCAGCCGCCAGGAACCGGCCATTCCCATCGCGCTTTCGCTCAACCGCCAACTGCGGGACGCGGCTACGCTGCTGCAAAGCACCCTCGGTGATCGCATCACGCTCGAGCTACAGATCGATCCCGCTCTCCCCGAGGTCCTCGCCGACGTCAATGAGATCGAGCAGGTGATGATGAACCTGGCCATGAACGCCCACGACGCCATGCCCTCCGGCGGGCATCTGCTCGTGCGCACCGCCGCGCTCACTCAGCCTCCCCCCGCCCTCGCGGCGCAGGGGCTGCGCGCCAGCCGCTGCGCCCTGCTCGAGTTCCGCGACACCGGCTGCGGCATGGACGAGTCCACGCGTCGGCAGATGTTTGAACCCTTCTTCACCACCAAGCCCCCCAGTCAGGGCACCGGGCTCGGATTGGCCATGGTACAAACCATCGTGCATGAGTCGGGCGGCGCCATCGCCGTCGAGACCGCTCCCGGCCAGGGGACTTCTCTCGCCGTTTATCTGCCCGCGCTCGAACCCGCTGCCGCCGCCGCTGCCGCCGACTGAACCCGCATCAGAATCTTCCGCGCCAGCCCGGTCAGCGGCGCCACCCGGGCTTGAGCGCAGCTCATCCACTGCCCCGCCCCCTCTGGCTCCTTCCGGCGATGCACGTGCGCGGTAATCCTCGACCGCGTAATCGTATGGCGAACGACGGCCCAGGCGCGAGTCCGCACCCGCGCCGCCCGCGGCAGCTCCCACATCCCCGGCATCTGCGCCGCATCAGGCGGCCTCTGCCGCAACCACACCCGCCCCTTCTTCTCGCACAGCGCGTAATGAACCTCAACCGTCTGCGTTTCCGCCCGCGCCCGCAGCGGAGCCAAGTCCGCGCCCCGGCTCGGGCAGCGCCGGCGCAGCGGACAGCCGCCGCAGTGCGGCGTGCGCGGTAGGCACACGGTCGCACCCAAATCCATCACTGCCTGATTGAAATCCCCCGCGCGCCGCGGCGCCACCCACCGCGACCACGCCCTCTGGGCCTCGCCCAGGGTCCGCACGCGCCCGCCCGTCAGCCGGTGCGCGATGCGCAGCCCATTGCCGTCCACCGCCGCCACCCCCGCCCCGCCGGCCATGCTCCGGATGGCGTTGGCCGTATACGCGCCGATGCCCGGCAGCGCCCGCAGCGCCGCCTCCTCCATCGGCACCCTCCCCTGGTGCCGCCGGACGACGATCCGCGCCGCCGCATGCAACTGCCTCGCGCGCCGATAGTATCCCAACCCGCTCCACGCCCCCAGCACGGTCTCCTCCTTCGCCCGCGCCAGCGCCCCCAAATCCGGAAACCGCCGCAAAAATCTCTCGTAATACCGCACCACCGCCCCCACCCGCGTCTGCTGCAGCATGATCTCCGCGACCCACACCTCGTACGCATCTCCGCGCTCGCCCGGCGCCGCCCGCCACGGCAGATCCCTCCTCCGCCGCCCGTACCACCCCAACATCTGCCGCCGCATCCAGCGGCTCTCAATCACGCCTGATGGCATGCCTGATGCTACCGCACGGCGATGCTAAACTAAGGGCGCGTAGGCGCGTAGCTCAGTTGGTTAGAGCGCTACCTTGACACGGTAGAGGTCGCTGGTTCGAGTCCAGTCGTGCCTACCATTTATCTCGTTGAATTCATTGAACAAGTGGCGACTGCGGGCCTCGGACTGTAACGAACTCGCCATCATTCGCCATCATCTCCGAGAGCTTTTCGACCGCCGCCCGCTGGGATGCGGGCAAAGGGAGTGTGTAGATTTCCAGAGTGGTTGACATACGCGAGTGCCCAAGCTGCGCCTGCGCCTCGCGCAACGATCCGCCCGCCAACTGAAACAGGGTTGCGTGCGTACGCCGCAACGTGTGCCAGTTGAGCCAAGGTATCCCCAGCTTGCTCCCGGCCGGCTTCAGGTGCCGGTGCAGCAAGTTGGTATCGCTGAGTGGTGTGCCACGTACGCTTTGAAACACCAGCGCATCGGGCTCCGGGTGAGTGGTGATGGCGAAGAGACGCTGCAAGTCCTCCCGCAACGTCTGCGGTATCGGGAGTGTACGTCGGCTGCCCTTGGTTTTCGGCGAGCCCAGCGTGCCTCGGTACAGGGCTGTGC
>JBOGKL010000117.1:0-5788 GCA_050745525.1 Terriglobales bacterium
GATGCCACGGGGACCGCATACGCGCTGCCAATAACAACGCCGGAACTGCAGCAGCCGCTCATGGCTGTGGCGCTCACCTGCGACACCGCAAACGATGATTGCCAGGCGGCCAACCTGCTTGGGGTAGATTTTGGCGGCGGCGACAACGACAGCGTCACGGCTGGAGCGCCGGTGACGAGCCGCGGCTATCTCATCCGCAACGGCGGTGCGCTCCGGTTGGCTGTCACCACGCTGCTGGCGCCGGCGACCGGGTTTTAACGCGCCTTACTTTGTGCCGCGCAGGTAGGCGTCGTCTTTGTTGATCCAGTCCTGGCGGGGCGGGGTGAAGATGTCAATATCGAGCGTGTCCTCGATCGCCAGGGCGGCGTGGGGCATGTTCGGCGGGATGCACAACACCTCGCCGGCGCGAACCACCAGCGTGCGGCCGTCAATGGCGAACTCGAGCGCGCCTTCGAGGATCCAGGTCACTTGCTCGTTGACGTGACTGTGGCGGGGGACCTCGGCGCCCTTCTTTAAGAAGATACGGGCCAGCATGACCTGATCGCCAACCACGAAGTGACGCTGGATGAGCGGGTTGAGGGTCTCCAATTCCAAATCGGTCCAGCGGGTGTGAACGAGCTGCGGGGCGTCGGGCATATGTGCAAACTCCTGCACAGGGAGTATACCAGCGTGCAGTTTTTTCCAGCCCGGACGGGGGGTAAAACCAGGAACTCTCTTTGTTTGCAGTGGTTTGCGGCTTGGCCTCCGGCGTGCAAGAAGCTGACCGGGAAGCGCTACGAGACACCACAAGCGAAAGGGAGAAGCAATGCATAGATACGGTATTTGCTTGGCAACAGTTCTGGCGGGGGCGGTGCTGTTGACCGCCTGTGGCGGCAGTGGGGCGGTGCAGACCGGACAGGACAGCAGCGGGAGCGGGGCGACGAACAAGAGCGCTCCGGCGGTGGTTACGGCCGGGGATGCGCCCATGAACAGCGTGCTGGCGGCCTTGGTGACGGTGTCGGCGGTGACGTTCACCAGCGCCAGCGGCAGCGTGTCGCTGCTGACGCAGCCGACCACGATCGAGCTTACGCATCTGGGCGGCATCCGCGCGCCACTGGTGATGAATTCGTTGGCGGCGGGCACCTACACCAGCATGAGCATCGGCGTGAGCGCAGCCACCATTACGTACGTGAACTCGGCGGGAAGCGTCGTGACCTCGCAGGCCACCATTCCCTCGGGCCAGGGGACGCAGACGATTACGTTTACTTCGCCGTTGACGGTGAGCAGCTCCAGCGCCGTGGACGTGCGCTTCGATTTTGACCTGCAGAAATCGCTCGACCTGACCGGCAGCACGGTCACGTTCACGCCGGTGATCGGCGGCGCGGCGGCGAACGTGCAGGGCGAGGCGCAATCGGATCGCACGATTTACCTGGACGGAACCGTATCGGCCACCAGCACCTCGGCCAACACCATTACCGTCGTGCAGGAGAGCAGCGGCTTGTCGGTGACCCTGAACGTCAACCAGCAGACGAGCTTCGACGACAGTCTGACGCTGGCGACGCTGACCACGGGGACCGAGGTTGAAACCGTGGACACGCTCGGCACCGACGGCACACTGACGGCGGATTCGGTGGACGACGTGGATGGCGGCACGAGCGAGGGCCAGCAGGGGCGCGTGGATGGCGGCGTGGTCGTGTCGGTGACGCGCGACAGCCAGAACAACCTGACCTCGTTCACAATGGTCATCCGCAACTGCCTGCATGCGGACAATCTGGGTAAGACGCTGACCGTGGACGTCAACAGCGGCACGGATATCAAGAGCAGCATGCGGGCGACCAATGCCGGCCTGTCGAGCTTTGACCAGAGCTCGATCTTCGCCGGACAGGGCGTCTGGGTGGCCGGGACCACGGTGCAGACGGCGACCGACACCGTGCTGGCGACCGAGATCCGGCCGGCGGCGGTCAGCCCCGTCGGGCTCACCACGGCGGCGGTGCAAGCCGGGGCCAGCGGCGCCTACAGCGTGGTGCTGCTGCTGAACAACGAGAGCAACTTCGCGCAGTTCGCCAACATTACTTCGGTCACGGTGGACATCAATTCGCAGACCGTCCTCGACGGACAAGGGTTGTCGAGCGCGAGCCTGGCGAACCTGGCCGGGGGCACTCCGTTGATCGCCCGCGGCTTTTTGTCGGCCAGCGGGAGCAGCGACGTCCTGTTCTGCTCGCACTTGCACGAGCAAGCGTCGAGCAATTAGCTTGCGTTCGTGAGCAGGACAGGCCCGGCGCCCTTATCTCCTGGGGGCGCCGGGTTTTTATTGGCGTGCATGCTAAACTGCGGGCGGCTAGACTCATGCACAAAGGAACTGTTCCCGCCTCGCTGGCGCTGACCGCAGCCCTGGTGCTGGGCGCCTGCTCAAAATCCAAACCCACGCCCGCGGCCGCCAGTAAGGAATTAAGCGGGGTGGCAACCGCCGACCTGGACACACACATAAGCCCATGCCAGGACTTTTACCACTACGCCTGCGGGAACTGGCTGGCGCACAACCCGATTCCCGCCGACGAGCCGGAGTGGGGCACATTTGACGTGCTGGCGCGGCACAACCAGGAAGTTTTGCGCACCATTCTGCAACGTGCCAGTGCCAACCTGGGCGCCGAGCGCGATGCGGCCTCGCGCGGGGTGGGGCGCGAGGTGGGGATCTATTACCAGGCGTGCATGAACGAAAGCGCCATCCAGGCCGCCGGGGAAAAGCCGCTGGCGCCGGAGCTGGCCGCCATTGACGGCATCAGCACGCCGGCGCAGTTGGCGGCCGAGGTGGCGCGGCTGCAACTGGCGGGCGCCGACGTACTGTTTAACTTTGGACCGACGCAAGACGCCAAGCACGCCTCGGCCAACGAGATGGGCGACGCCGATCAGGGCGGGCTGGGACTGCCCGACCGCGGCTATTACTTGCGGGCCGGCGCGCGGGCGGAGGCGCTGCGGAAAAGCTATACCGCCCACGTCCAGCAGATGTTCGTGCTGCTGGGCGACACCGACGCCACGGCGATGGCGGAAGCGTCCACGGTGATGCGCATCGAGACGACGCTGGCGCAGGCCTCGATGACAAACGTGGAGCGGCGCAACCCGGATGCGACTTATCACAAAACGACTCTGCGGCGCTTTGAGGCGCTGACGCCGGCGTTCGCCTGGAGCAGCTACTTTCAGGCGCTGGGGGCGCCCGCATTCACGACCGTCAACGTCGATGTGCCCGGATTTTTCCGCGCCCTAAACCGGCAACTGCATGCGGTGCCGCTGCGCGACTGGAAGACGTATTTGCGCTGGCACCTGGTCCACAGTGCGGCGCCGGCGCTTTCGACGCCGTTTGTGAACACCAACTTCGCCTTCTATGGCACGACGCTGGAGGGCCTGAAGGCCCAGCCGCCGCGCTGGAAAAAGTGCGTGATCTCGACCGACGAGCACCTGGGCGAGGCGCTGGGGCAGCTCTACGTGCAGGTGGCGTTCAGTCCGCAGGCCAAGGCGCACATGACGGCGATGGTGGAGAACCTGGAGGCCGCGCTGGGGCGCGACATCGAAGGGCTCGACTGGATGACGCCGGCCACGAAAAAGCAGGCGATGCTCAAGCTGCGCGCCATCACCAACAAGATTGGCTATCCCGACCACTGGATTGACTACTCCTCCATTCCCTTGTCGGCGGATCAGTACTTTGCCGACTGGAAAAACGCGAACATCTTCGAGTCGCGCCGGCAGTTGAACAAGATCGGCAAGCCCGCCGACCGCAGCCTATGGTCCATGACGCCGCCGACGGTCAATGCGTACTACCAGCCGGATTGGAACGAGATCGTGTTTCCGGCCGGGATCCTGCAGCCGCCGTTTTTCAGCGATACTCGCGATGACGCGGTGAACTACGGAGCCATCGGCGCGGTGATGGGCCACGAGATGACGCACGGGTTTGACGACGAAGGGCGCAAGTTCGACGCGCAGGGGAACCTGAAGGACTGGTGGACGCCGGCCGACGCCAAGGCGTTCCAGGAACGCGCGGCGTGCCTGGTGAAAGAATACGACGGGTTCTCGCCGAGTGCGGGCGTGCATGAGAATGGCCGCTTGACGCTGGGGGAGAATACGGCCGATAACGGCGGCATCCGCGTGGCCTACATGGCGATGGAGGCGGCGCTGGCGGGCACGCCGGATACGAAAAAAGGCGGGTTCACGCGGGAGCAGCGCTTCTTTTTGGGCTACGGACAGATCTGGTGCGAGAACGATCGTCCGCAGTGGGCGCGGCTGATGGCGAACACGGACCCGCACGCAGCGGCCGAGTTCCGGGTGAACGGGGTGGTTTCGAATACGCCGGAGTTCGCCGCGGCGTTTCACTGCGGGCCGGGCGACCCGATGACCGCCGGGCCTAAGGCGTGCCGGGTTTGGTAGCGGGCGCGGGCGGCGCGACGGCGCGTCTTTGACTGGCGCGGGACCCCGCGCGGCTACGCCGCGCGACCCGCTTAACGCTTAACCAGGCTGGGGGCCCGGGGGCCCAGCCCAGTCGTCGCGACGGGCGGTTCGAAGCGGGCCGTCGGAACGGGTAAATTCACGGCCACGTGCTCGTAGCGAAGCGTCGTTTGCGCCTGCCCGGCGCCGCCGCTCACGATCGTCATGGGCATGAGGACACCGCCCACGCGCTGGTAGCCGGAGATCTCTTCGACGCCTCCGGGGAAGGTCATGTGAAACGCCAGCCAGTTCCCGTCGTCAATGTATTGCACGAACATGTCGCCGGTGGGCAGGCCGAAGCCGACCTTGTAGTAGGAGTGGCCACCCTGTTGGCCGTGTCCCAGCATGCTCAGCGTGGCGCCGGGGCCGGCCACAAGATCCACTCCGCATAGCGCTTGATCGAGCACGCGGCGCGCGGCGCTTCCGCGCAGCACGACCGCATTGTGACTGCCGGGGGTGATCTGCCAGGCCTGCTTGCCGTTGTAGGCTTCGATCAGCTTGCCCTGGGGTAGTTGCAACTCGATGCGGACGCGGCGCGGCTCGGTGGTGAGCCAGACGGAGATGGGCGCGCTCTGAGTGCCGAACTGCAGCACGCCGCTCATGCTCAGGGTGTGCACGGCGGCGAAACCATCCGCGCCACCACGCGCGGCCAAGCTGTGCTCGACCACAGCGCGGGCGGTCACTTGCGCCATGGCCAAGGCGCAGCACACCAGCGCTCCCAATCCAAGCAGGACCGGCGTGGAAAGGCGTGCTCGGCCCATCCGCATGCCATGATTGTAGCAATGGTGCGATGGATTCTGTTTTTTTTTGCTACTGCGGTGGTAGTAACGGCACAGACACCGCCGCGGGCGTTGATTGGCGCGGGACCCCGCATGGCTGCGCCCCGCGACCCGCTTGAGGCTCGGCCGGTCCGGGGACCGCGGCAGCCCGAGCCCGGCCTTCGCCTGCTGCTGCAGGCATGCCAGGACCAGCATGCGATTGCAGCGCGGGGGACCGAGCCGCTGGGGGAATACTTGCAGGCGGTAGCGGCGTTGCAGAATCCGCACCAGGTGGCGGACGCGATTGGCGAACTGCATCGCTATGGGGCGATCGCGGCGTTTCGGGTGGGAGCACAACCGGAACCGGCGTGGCCGCGCGATAGCAACTCGAAGCCATACGCGCAACGGCTGTTCCGGTTGCTGGGCGATCCGCCGCAACAGGCGGCGGCGGAGGCGCAGACGGCCATCAACATGGAAGTCAGCCTGCTGCCTCCGTCGGCCGGAGCGCGGGAGCAGCCGCTGACGCTCGATGCACTGGAGCGGCTGGCGCCCAACTTTGACTGGCACGCGTATTGGGC
>JBOGKL010000118.1:0-6196 GCA_050745525.1 Terriglobales bacterium
GACTGGGGCCCCGAGTCCCCAGCCCGGCCGGGGCGGCCCGCGCCTGGTAAACGCGACGTTTGATCGTCCCATGGCACGCCCGCACTTCACCGACGACGGCGCCGCCATCGTGGTCAGCGTCACCGACGACCGTTCAGCCTATCCGGCCAGCTTCCGTGTAGCCGACGGCAGCATGACGCGCCTGCTGTCGCCGCCGATTGTGAGCAACGGCTTTGCCCATGCGGCGGGATGCGAAGCCGCTGTGGTGGGCTATCCGGATAAGGCGAATGAAATCTACGCCATCGCGGGCGGTCAGCCGCGCCAGCTCAGTCATCAGAATGACAAGTTGTTCACCTCGCTACAATTGGGCCGGGTGCGCGGCGTCGAGTTCACCAGCTCGGATGGAACCAGCGTGCATGGGATCCTGACGCTGCCGGTCGGCTACGTCACCTCCTCGCGCGTGCCCTTTCTGCTGCGCATCCACGGCGGTCCGACCGGCCAGAACGCCTACAACTTCAGCTTCGAGGATCAGATCTTCGCTGCGCACGGCTACGCCGTGCTGAACGTCAACTACCGCGGCAGCTCCGGCCGCGGCCACGCCTATGCGCAAGCCATTGCCGCCGACTGGGGCGATTTGGAAGTGAAAGACCTCGAGGCGGGCGTCAATTGGGCCCTTCGCAGCGGCATCGCCGATCCCACCCACATGGGGGTGGGGGGCTGGAGCTACGGCTGCATCATGACCGATTACATGATTGCCTCCGATTCTCGCTTCAAGGCGGCGACATGCGGCGCCGGCACCGGCTTCACCGTCGCTCTCTACGGCGTAGACGAGTACATCAACCAGTACAACTATGAGATTGGCCCGCCCTGGGAGCCGAAGGCCTGGGCGACTTATCAGAAGATCAGCTATCCGTTTCTGCACGCCAATCGTATTCATACGCCCACGCTCTACCTGGACGGAACGCTGGACATGAATGTGCCCAAGGTGGGCAATAAGGAAATGTACGAAGCGCTCCAGACTTTGGGCGTTCCCACCGAGCTGGTGCTGTACCCGAACCAGTGGCACGGCATCAGCCGCCCCAGCTTCCAGCGCGATGTGGATCGGCGCTACCTGGACTGGTACGCTCGCTACCTACTAGGCCAAAAGGGCAGCGGCGCCAGTACCGCCCGCTAGCGGTGTCTCGTCTCATCTTTGTTACCGGGACACCTGCCAATCTGCGGCAGGGCAGTGGCACTTACGCCGGCATTGCCGCGCTGCGCCAAGCGCTGCTTGCCCAAGGGCATGAGGTCACACTCGTCGCGCCCGCCCAGGCATCGCCCGCGGCTTGGCGACGGCTCGCCTTTAACCTGCACCTGCGCGGACGCCGGTTCCCGGGCGCGCAAGTGATCGGCTTTGACCTGGACGGACTGTTCTTGCCGGGGGCTGACGTCGCCTGCCTCAAAGGAGTCTTGGCGGAAGAAGCGCAGTTCGAGCGTGGGGTGGCGCGCGCGCGTTTGGAGCTGCTGGCCCGCTGCGAGGGATGGCGCGCGCGACAAGCCCGGCGCGTGCTCGTGACTAGCGACTATGCCGCCGCGGCCGCGATCGCTCACTACGGCGTGATACCGGCGCGGATTCAGATCTTCCCGGAGCTGCTGGATCTGACGGCCTGGCGCGCCGGCCTGGACAACGCCCGGCGCGAGCCGCGTGCTGAGCCTACGATTCTCGCCGTCGCCCATCTCTACAGGCGCAAAGATGTGGCCACGCTGCTGCACGCCTTGGCGCGGGTGCCCGCCCCGGCGCGGCTGCGCGTGGCGGGTGATGGTCCTGAGCGCCGGCGGCTGCAACGGTTGGCGCAGCGGCTGCGACTGGACGGACGCGTTAGTTTCCTGGGACATATTCCCCAGGCCGATCTCATGAGCGAGTATCGCAACGCGGACGTATTTTGCCATCCCAGCCGCCAGGAGGGGTTCGGCATTGTGCTGCTTGAGGCCATGGCCTCGGGTCTGCCGATTGTGGCGGCGCGCGCCGCGGCCATCCCTGAAGTGGTGCCCGAGCCCGATTGTGGCGTGTTGTTTCCTCCGGGCGATGCCACCGCACTGGCCGCGGCTCTTACCCGCCTGCTCGCGCATGCACCCGCACGCCAAGCTATGGGACGAAGCGGCCGCGATTGGGCCCAAAGATACGATGCTCCGGCTGTCGCGCGTTCGTTCCTAGCCGCCATTAGCGAAGAAACAGAACCGCGAGCGTGACGGCGGCCGCCGCCGATGCCAGCGCGGTGAGTCCGCCCAGCGCGGTGGCGAAGCGCGAGTTGATCCACGGCCCCATGATGCGCGGATTGCAGGTGATGATCAGCAGCAGAATGATCATGCCCGGCGCCAGGAATCCCTGTACGAGCCCGGCGGCGATGAGCGCCTGGATGGGATTCAGGCCGAGGAAGTTCAATCCTGCCGCGGCCACCATGACGGCGACGATAATCCAGTAAAACTGCGGAGCTTGCTTGGGCCGCGCCGACAGACCGCTCTTCCAGTCCATGGCATCGCACACGATGTAGGCGGCGCCCACAGTCATCACGGGAACAGCCAGAAAACCTACCGCGATCACGCCCACCGCGAACAGGATGCCGGCTGCGTGTCCGGCCAGTGGCGCGAGCGCCTTTGCCGCTTGCGATGCGGTCTGCATGCTGCCCCAGGGCACCGGATAAATAGTGATCGCCGTCGCCAGCAGGATGAAGTACATCACCACGCAGGAGAAGAACATGCCCAGGGCCACGTCCCAGGCCAGCGCCTTCAGCGATAGCACGGAGGTTGTGCTGATGCGATCGGTGAGGCGGCGCCGCCCCATGGAGATGTCCTCTTCCACTTGCTGACTCGCTTGCCAGCCGTAAAGGTAGGTAGACCCCGACGTACCGATCATCGCCACCACGGCAGCGAGATAATCCCGGCTCCAGTGGATGTGAGGGATCACGGTGACCTCTGCGATGTGCAGCACATCGGGCTTGGCCAATAGCGCCGAGCCGATATAAGCCAGCAACACCAGCGCCAGCCAGCGAAACACATTGCGGATCCAGGTATAGGACCCAAACACCTGGACAGCCAAAATTGCCGCCGCTACCAGCACGACCCAGGCCAGCTCTGCCATCGGGGCCAACAGTTGGAGTGAGGTCGCGATGCCACCCAGATCGGCGGCGGCTTCGACAATATTGCCCGCCACCATGGCCACTACCACGGTCGCCAGGAGCCAGCGCGGATAATGTTGCCGGAGAACCGCGGCCAGACCCATGCCTGCGACATGGCCCACCTTGGCGGCCAAGTACATGATGACGGCCACCAAAGGGAACAGCGCCGGTGCCGTCCACAAAATACCGGGTCCAAAGGAAGCGCCCGCGCTGGCGTAAGTGCCGATTGCCGAAGGATCATCATCGGCGGCGCCGGTGATTATGCCCGTGCCCAACGCCTGCAGCGTGCTGCCCGGCGTGTGCGCAGGCAGGTGCGGCAGCGGCCGGTGGTGGACGCGGCGTTCCGTAATCGCTGGCATGTGAGAGGCTGCTTGCTGAGAAGAGGCACGAAAGGTTCGGGGTTGTACCGCATGGGGAGTGGCCAAGGCTTGGCTTTAATTGGCGCTGGTCCCCGCGCGGCGATGCCGGCAAACGACGCACGTGCGTCTTTTACCCCGCTTAAATGGATAAACTGAGCTATGCCGCGCCGGGATGAACTTGCTCCTCCGTTCGCCGTGCCTGATCAGGACGGTCAGGCGCAAACCATAGCCAGCTTGTCGGGCGAGCGCGGCTTGGTCCTGCTCTTTTACCGCGGCTATTGGTGACCGTTTTGTCTCCACCAGTTGGTGGGATATGAAAAGACGCGGGAGGAGATGGGTCGTGCCGGATACCGCCTGGCAGCCCTATCGGTTGATCCGCCCGCGCGCGCAGCTCGTTTGCGCCAGCAACTCGGGCTGGGGTTTCCACTCCTGTGCGACGTTGAACGTAAGGCCGTACAGGATTGGGGTCTGTACAACGCCGCTCAGCGTGGCGGGATTGCCGTGCCGGCCTCGGTGGTAGTAGACGCCGGCGGTCGCATACTGCTTTTTGCGCGAGAGGAAATGATGACGCGTCTTCGCCCTCGCGACGTGCTGGCCTTTGTGACCCGGCCGCAGGCAATCGCGCTGCAGCAACGGGGGTTCTGGCCGGGGGGGCGCGCCTGGCTGCGCGCCTTCTTCCATTAGTCTCTACATGGCGGAGGGAGCGGTAATCGCCATTACGCCCAGAGCGGCGGCAAGCTGGCGCTCAACACGGGCGACCAGCGCGAGGAGGAAGGCGCGCTTGGCTGCATCCGGCTCCTGCAGGACAGGTTGGTGGTGGTAGTAGTTGTTAAACGACTGCGCCAACTGGAACGAAAACTTGGCCACCATGGCGGGCTCGCGCGCCGCAATCGCCTGCTCGATCACTCCATCCAGACGCGCCGCCATCCAAAGCAAGTTCCAATGCGCGGATTCTTGCAGAAACGGTGCCCACCCCGGATCAAATGCATGTTCGACCGGGCTGCCGGCCTTGCGCAGGATATTACCCGCCCGTACCGCCGCGTACTGCACGTAAGGCCCGGTCTCTCCCTCAAAGCTCAGGGCCTCTTTGAAATCAAAGACAATGATGGTGTTGCGCGTGTACTTCAGCAGAAAGTAGCGCAAGGCGCCGATCGCAATGGCCTCGGCTGCGGCGGATTGCTCGACGGCGGGCATTTCCGGATGCCGCTTGGCCACTTCCTCGCTCGTGCGCGCCAGCAGGCGATCGAGCAGGTCGTCGGCTTTGATTCCAGTGCCCTTGCGCCCTGAAACATCCACTCGCTTTTCGCCCTCGACGGCCGTATAGCCCATTTCGACGGCGCAGGCGGGGGACAGGGCGACCATTTCATAGCTGAAGTGAATGCTGCGGTCGGCTTCGTGGTTGAACCCGAGGGCGCGCAGTCCATCCACCACGACCTCTTGCAGATAGCTCTGCCGTGAATCAATGGCGGTGAAGACCCAGGCTGCTTTGCCGAAGCGCGGAGCCTCAGATTCGTGCGTGAGCGAGGTCGTCCAGGCCGTGTGTGAGTCAGGGTACTGGTAAAACCGTTTGTAGCCGAACTCGATCGGCAGGAGGCCAAATCTCCAGAGCTGATAGGCGATGTCTTTGGCCACATAGGTGACCGTGCCGTTGGAACGGACGATGACCTTGGTGTCCTCTTCGCCCTCCGCGTTCGTGCCGGTGCGGTCCATGACCCAGCAGCCGGCATTCTTGCCCTCGCTTTCCAGCCGGATTGCACCCCGCTCGCGCAGCAGATCGAAGGCGTGCGCCCAAAGACGGAGTTGCAGTATCTCGCTTTCTCGCGGGAACAGATCGTACTCAATGCCCAGGCGCTGCATGGTGCGGATCTGGCAGAGGGCAATGGCGGTGGCAATCCGCTCCGCCAGCGCGGCGATGGTGTTGCCGCCGGCTTCGAGTGCATGTAGCGTGGAGGCGCGCCAGGCGTGCAGCGCCGTTTCGTCCGCGGCGTAACGCCGGGAAATTTCCGCGTAGAGGTCCCAACACAAATAGTCGAAACGGACGCCGGGATCGCGCAGAGCCCGTTCGACCCGGTCAAGGGCGGCTTCCGGGGTCGAGGGCTCCTGCAGGTAGATAAACGCGGCGGCGACATCGGCCACCTGCACGCCGGTGTTGTCCTGGTAGTTCTGCACCTCGACGGTTTCGCCGCGGCTGCGCAGCAGCCGCACCCAGGTGTCGCCCAGCACGGCGTTGCGCAGGTGGCCGATGTGCGCCGCCTTGTTGGGGTTGATGTTGGTGTGCTCGACGATGACCTTGCCCCCGAGCCGCGGCTGCAGCCCGGTGGATGCGCCCGTCATTCCGGCCGCGGCCAGGCGGCGATCCACGAAGGCATTGAGATACCCGGCCCCGGCGGCTTCCAGGCGGGCGAAGCCCTCGGGCAGCGGCATGGCCGCGGCGATTTCGGCCGCCAGGGCGCGCGGCGCCCGCCGCACCTGCTTGGCCAGCTC
The DNA here is from genome assembly GCA_050745525.1 of Terriglobales bacterium. Classification (GTDB taxonomy): domain Bacteria; phylum Acidobacteriota; class Terriglobia; order Terriglobales; family SCQP01; genus SCQP01. The sequence goes on from JBOGKL010000118.1 coordinate 5,978, forward strand.
GAAGCACACCGGCAGGGCGAACTCGCCCATCTCGGGCCGCGGTGGGGAGTCCACCACCAGCCCGCTGGGGGTAAAACCGTAGATGGCGCGCAGGTGCTCGCCGACCGCCTGCCGCAGGCGTTGTTCCAGAATCAGGATCACAGGGGGAACCCGTTTGATTATACCGGGCAGGGCATGGTGAAAGGCATGGTGAAACGCGTGGCCGCTATGCTATTGTGA
>JBOGKL010000119.1:0-4887 GCA_050745525.1 Terriglobales bacterium
GGACAACCAGGTGCAGAACCCGGTGGCGCTTTTCCCGGTCGATAACAACGGAGAGCTCATTCAGCTCCCCTCCGTACCCTCCAACGGCTCGCCCTCAGTCAGCGGCAGCATGATTTTCGGCCTCGGCACCGAGTCCAATAATTCCCTGACCAGCCAAACCGTGCTCGATGTGGACGGCTACGGCACCTTCGAAACCGAGTTCGATGGCCAGACCTACAGTTCCAGTAGCTGCACGGGTTGCGGCTCGGTCCTCGACACCGGCTCCAACGCCATCTTCTTTCTCGACTCCAAAACCCTGAGCATGCCCGCTTGCCCCGGCCAAGCGTCCGCGTTCTACTGCCCGGCAGCTCAACCGCCGCCCTATGACGTTACCAATGTCGCCGGCGATGGCACCACGAGCGTGACCGGTTCCTTCAGCGTGGCCAACGCCCAGACCTTGTTCGACAGCGGCAACGGCGCCTTCAACAATCTCGCCGGACCCAATGCCAACAGCTTCGATTTTGGCCTTCCCTTCTTTTATGGCCGCACCATCGCCATCGGTCTTACCGGCGGCGACAACGGCGGCCCGTTCTTCGCGTATTGACTAAGTAGAACCTCTGCCTGCTGCACCCTTTGCGGACGCCGCTTACGTCCAATCAGGTATGCGCAGGTTCTATGCCGTTCCGCTGTTTGCCGCCGTGGCGATGTTGGCCTTGGCGGCCACGCCGCCCCAGCTTCCCGTTTTAGGTCAACCTCTGCCCGCCGCTGCCCAGGCGCTCACCGGCAGCCGTCAACTGCTGCAGTCGAACGCTGCGGTGCATCAGTACCTCACGCCTCGCGGCGTCACCCTGCGAGCCTACACCGCCGCCAACGGCACGGTATTTGGCTTGGCCTGGCAGGGGATCACATCGCCCGACCTGGCCTCGTTGCTGGGCACCCGCTATGCGGCCTATCATGCGGCACTCGCGGCGCACCCGCATCGCGGCCCGATCAGCATCGAGGCCGGTGATCTCGTGGTGCAGCTCGGCGGCCACATGCGCGACCTGCGCGGACGCGCTTATCTCATCCATGCCATTCCGGCTCAACTCTCCGCGCAGGTGGTGCGCTAATGACTCCATCGCGCTGCGCTCGCTTTCTCGGTGTTCTGGCCATCGTTCTGCCTCTGGCCGCTTGCGGCGGCGGCGGCAGCAGCAGCAGCGGCACCTCATCCCCGACCGGCAATAACGGCAGTTCGTCGAGCGGTCCCAACGTGGTTCCGGTCGTCTCCAATCTCGGCGTTAGCAACAATAACGCCAACGGCCTGTTTACCAGCGTCACCGTCTGCATGCCCGGCACGACGAACTGCACCACGGTGAACAACGTCCTGGTGGACACCGGCTCCTTCGGGCTCCGCCTGCTCAGCACCGCTCTCAGCTCGCTCCCGCTGACCACGAGCAGCGCGCCCGACGGCAATCCGCTCGGCGAATGCACCGACTATGCCTCGAGCTACATCTGGGGTCCGGTCGCCACGGCCGACGTGAGCTTGGGCGGCGAGAAGGCCGCCAACGTGCCCATCCAGGTGATTGGCCAGTCCGGCTTCCCCGATGCGCCTTCCTCCTGTACCTCCGGTGGACTCACAGAAAACAATTCGCAGTCCACGCTGCAAGCCAACGGCATTCTCGGCGTCGGCGTGTTCCGTTACGACTGCGGGCCGGCTTGTACGCCCCCCAACACCACAGTTCCTCCCGTCTACTTTTCGTGTCCTTCCTCGGGCTGCAGCGCGGTTCTGGTTCCCGAAGCCGACGAGGTGCAAAATCCGGTGGCATTTTTTGCCACGGACAACAACGGCGAATTGCTGCAACTGCCGAGCGTGCCCGACGCCGGCGCCGCCAGCGTGAATGGGTACATGATCTTCGGCATCGGCACCGAGAACAATAACGCCCTCAGTACTCAAACCGTCCTCCAGGCGGACGACTACGGCGATTTCACCACCACATTCGACAGCAATACCTACAGTGGCTCGCTGCTTGATTCCGGTTCCAACGGGATCTTCTTCCTCGATGCCCAGACCCTGAACATCACCGACTGCGCCAGTCCTGATACCGGCTTCTACTGCCCCGCTTCCCAGCTGGCGCCCTATCAGGCCACGAACGTCTCCGCCGACGGCTCGACCACGGCGCCGGCCTCCTGGAATGTGGCAAACGCCGACACGCTGTTCCAGTCCGGCAACGCCGCCTTCAATAACCTCGCCGGCGACGATCCCAACACCTTCGACTTCGGCTTGTCGTTCTTTTTCGGCCGCACCATTGGCGTTGGCCTGAACGGCGCCTCCGCCAGCGCGCAGGGCAAGTCTTACGCCGGACCGTTCTATGCCTACTGACGCTCGCTTTCCAGTCGTACGGTCCCCGTTGACTGGATATTCGAATCCATAGTCCGCGCCTGCGGGCTGGGTCCGATCAATTGAATCTCCACGCTGCTGTGCGTCTGGCTCGAGGTGCCCAGCAGCACGCCGTCGCTGACTCGATACGTCGCGTCCTCGACGGTATGGAAGCTGAATTTGCCGAAGGGCACCAGACCCTGTCGGGCCAGCGCCCGCGAGTCGGACAGCGACCCCGGCGGCAGCTTGGCGCTGCCGGCGGACGTGATCTCGATGACGGCTGTCGCCGCCCCGTTTTCCCGTCCCAGCGCGGTCAGCCGGCAATGAAGGGTGAGCGGCATGGAGACATTGGTCTGGGGGATGTTGCGCGTGCGCGGATGTGTCCACTGCGCGCCCACGGTAGCATCGCCCGGCGGCAGGTCGTCGTTGCGGACCAGCTCGCCTAGCATATCCACGCCCTGGTCATACTGGACGCCGGCCGCGCGCGATACGACCGTGAAGATGCCGCCCGCCATGCGGAACCGGGCCGGCGGCATGCCGATAGATGCTTTGTCGCCGGCTGCCTCGATCTTCGCCAGCGTCGCCAGTTGCGCCGGGTCTTGGGCGCTCACTGTGGTCTGATAGCGGGTAAAGCGCGCCGCAATTTCAAACTGGTTGGTGGTGGCGCCGGGTAGTACCTGCAACTCCGCCTCCGCGCGCGTGTTCAGCGTCGCTTCGCGGCTCGCGCTCCCGGAGCTTGTGTCCACCGTGGCTTTGACGGAGATCGCATAGAGCAGCCGCGACCCCGGCTTGTAGGTGGTGGCGAGGTGAACGGTTTCCGGCGCTTGCGCCACGCAGGGTGAAAGAAATGCCGCGCCTGCCAGCGCGGCCCAGAACAAAAGGGCAACTGTGAATTTCATGCCTTCGGTCATGATAGCGTGGAGGAGTTGGGCAGGCGCAGAATGGCGCATATGTCGCGCAACGTTTTGATCACCGGAGCGACCGGCGGCCTGGGCGCGGCCGTCGTCGCCGCCTTCCGCGATTCCGGCGACACGGTGAGCGCGGTATCCCACCCCGGCTACGATCTCACCCAGCCCGCCGACGCCGCGCGCGCGGTGGCCGATGCCGGTCAGCCGCTGCATGCGCTCATCCACCTGGTGGGCGGCTTCGCCGGCGGACGCAGCGTGGCCGAAACCGACGACGCCACCTGGCGCCGCATGATGTCGCTCAACCTTGACGCCGCCTTTTACATGACGCGCGCCGCAGTGCCTGTGTTGCTGACGCAGCCGGGCAGCCGCATCGTGCTGGTCGGCTCGCGCAACGCCGTGGATCCGTCCGCCCATCTCGCCGCCTATAATGCCAGCAAGGCCGGCCTGGTGGCGCTGGGGCGCACGCTCGCGCTCGAAGTCGCCGCCCGCGCGGCCACCTGCAACATGGTTCTGCCCAGCGTGATTGACACGCCCGCCAACCGCGCTGCCATGCCCAAGGCCGATCCCTCCCGCTGGGTGCAGCCAGCCTCGATTGCCGCCCTCATACACTGGCTGGCGAGCCCGCTCGCGGCGGATGTGAACGGCGCCGTGATTCCGATCTATGGCCACGCCTGACGCGCCCGCCCTCCGCAATGTGTCCGACACGGCGCTGTGGGTCGCCGTATATCGGGCTCAGGAAAGCGAACGCCCGGACGCGCTGTTTCACGATCCCTATGCCCGTCGGCTGGCGGGCGAGCGCGGCGCCCGCATTGCCGCCTCCGCCACCTGGATGAATCAGCACGCCTGGTCCCTGGTCGAGCGCACCTGGCTGCTCGATCAGATTGTTATGCAAGAAATTGCCGCCGGCGCCGACATGATCATCAACCTCGCCGCCGGGCTCGATGCCCGCCCGTATCGGTTGGATGTGCCCGCATCCCTCTGCTGGGTTGAGGTGGACCTGCCACCGCTTCTGGCCTACAAAGAGTCCATCCTGGCCGCGGCCGTCCCGCGCTGTCGTCTGCAGCGGGAGCGCTGCGATTTGGCCGATGCCTCCGCCCGGCGCCGGCTCTTCGAGCGTTTGGGCGCCGAGGCGCGCCGCGCGCTCATCGTTACTGAAGGACTATTGATTTATCTGAGTGCCGCTGATGCGGCCGCGCTGGCGCGCGATCTGAGCGCTCCGCCCTCGTTCCAGCGCTGGGCCTTCGAGTTGGCCGGTCCGGGATTGCTGCGGATGATGAATGGCCGGAGCGGCTCGATGGGCGAAGAGGTGGCGCGCGCGGGTTCGCCTTACCGCTTCGCACCCGCCGAGGGCCCCGCCTGGTTTCGTCCTTTCGGTTGGCAGCCGCTGGCCATTCACTCCCCGTTGCGTTCCGCGCTTCGCCACCATCGCTTGAGTTGGGGAATGCGCTTGGCCGCTCTCTTTTCCCAGTCCCACCCTGGCCATGGCCGCCGTCCCTGGTCGGGCATCTGCCATATGGAACGAATGGCCATTGGCGATTCGATTGACGGGCGCGGGCCCCTGCGCGCGTAAGGCGCCACGGGCGCCTTCGCCGCCGCGCTTCCCGCTTGTGCTCGCAGCGGCTTGGGGGCCCCTGACCCCAAGCC
>JBOGKL010000120.1:0-1509 GCA_050745525.1 Terriglobales bacterium
GCACTACCCGATGCTGCAGAGGAACCTGCTTTACACCGGGATCACGCGGGGCAAGCGGCTGGTCGTGGTGGTGGGTAGCCGCAAGGCGGTGGCGATTGCGGTGCGCAACACCGCGGGGCGGCGGCGCTGGTCAAAATTGCGCGAGTGGCTGGCGGGCACGCCGATGCCGGAGAGCGAGCAGGCAGACGGGATCAAGGTTCAGCGTGAACCAGCCTGACGGCTGCCTGTCCTGAACCCCCCCTGGCGGATATTTGCGATCGGCTTGGCGCCGAGCGGGCGAGCTTCCGGCAGGAGATCACGGGTACTTCTCTTGTGGTTGCATTCCTTGGCTGCCTTATCCTGCGCGGGTTGTACTGCGATAGGCCATGCGGAACCATTCCGCCCGCTATTTCCGGGGCATCATCGACCGCACGGCGGATGCGATCACGCTGGCGTGGATGAGGATTGCCGGCTGGATCTACGGGCCATACCCTGAAACCGAAGTCGGCCGGCTCCGCGCAGCGCAACTGCGGCGCATGGTGGAAGAAGGCCGGGCGATCGGCCTATTGGACGAGGGCAGGACGAAGTGACGCTCGCCTGGCATGAGGCTCGGCGTCAGTTCCGTAAGCAATAGCGGGTCTGGGCAGGATTGATCTTGCCGAAATCACCCGGGGTCTCGGAACTCGATATCTGGCGGGCCGCAAACCTGCTGATCCGGCAGTACGGTGCCGACGCCGAGATCGAAGCCGCGCGGCATGCCGATCTGATGCTCGACTGCGGTGACCGTGATGGCCAGCATCGTGTGGATGCGGATCCGGCGAGCGATCGCGGAATTGCAGGCACCCCACGCGGCCCGTACCATTGAAATGAGGCCGAGGATCGGGGCGCGGATGGGTCTCCGGCCTGCGAGAGGGCCGCAAGGGAGCCGCGGCTTGACAGCGCCCGCCGTTACGCCGGCCCCGCGCCCTGGCAGGATGATTTCCGGCACAGAAAAGGGGACAGCGATGGCGAGTGCACTCCAGCCGGCGAGCCGGTTCCTGACCGTGAACGGGCTGCGCCTGCATTGCCTTGAATGGGGCAGCGGCGGCACCCCTCCCCTCCTCTGCGTGCACGGCTACACCTCGAGCGCCGAGGCGTTCAACGCGCCGGCGCGGCATTGGCAGGACCGTTTTCATATCCTCGCTTCGGATGTGCGCGGCCATGGCGAGAGCGCCTGGTCGCCGGACGGGGCCTATCAATACGCCGACCAGGCCGGCGACCTCGCGGCCCTGGTCGATCAGCTGGACCTGTCACCTTTCGTGCTGGTCGGCACCTCGATGGGCGGCATCATCGCGATGGCCTACGCCACCGCCCACGCCGACCGGCTGCGCGGGCTGGTCATCAACGACATCGGGCCGGACCCCGAGCCTGGCAGCCGGCGCATCACCGGACTGGTCGGCAGCCGCCTGGAGGAGTTCGTCAGCCTTGACGAGGCGATGGTCTATCGCCGGGAGGTCTCGCCGGTCGTCGCCGGGCGCAGCCTCCAAGACC
>JBOGKL010000121.1:0-2037 GCA_050745525.1 Terriglobales bacterium
CGTACAGCAGCCAATGCGGCGGGACATTCTTTTTGCGCAACTCCTCAGGCAGCAGCATGCATCCGGCCGCGGCTTTTCCCGCGAGGCCCAGCACCGTGTACATGTGCTTGGCATCGGGCGGGCCCATTGCTTCCCACCCCAGCAGCTTCTTGTAAAAGCGCTGCGCCGCAACCGGATCAGGCGTTGCCAGCTCCAGCCAGCAGAAGGATCCGTTCTCGTTTCCCGCCATGGAGTTGAGTATAGCTACCGGAGCGCCGGCCGCGCCGCCGCCAAATGGAGGAAATTGTCGACGACGCGCTCACCCGCCTCGCGCACCCGCTGCTCGTGTTCGGGGGTGATCGTCAGCCCTTGTTCCCGCCACTGCCTGGCCTGCTCGGGTTGCAGCTCGAGATGAAACTGCAGTCCGTAGCCGTAGCGGCCGGCGCGGAACGCTTGCATAGGGTAGAGGCGCGAGCTGGCGAGCAGCTCGGTTCCCTGCGGCAGCGGAAATGTGCCCTGGTGCCAGTGCACCACCGGCAGCTCGCCGCAGCCAATCCCAATCACGGCGTCGGCTCGTCCCGCCCCGGTCAGCGTCACCGAGCCTTCCCCGGCCTCGAGCGTAGCTCCCCGGCTCACCTCGGCGCCCAGCGCCGCCGCCATCAGTTGCGCGCCCAGGCACACGCCCAGCACCGGCAAGTCCTCGGCCAGGCAGGCGCGCAGCAGCCGCTGCTCTTCGCTTAGAAACGGGAATTGCCGCGCTTCGTACACGCCCATGGGGCCGCCCATGACCACCAGGCCGTCGGGCACGGTTTCCGGCACTGCCTCGCCCTGGTCCAGCCGGTGCACCCGGAACTCGAACCCATGTGCATCGAGAGCCGCCGCGATCAGGCCCGGACCTTCCCAAGGCGCGTGCTGCAGGATGGCCCACATGGGCTCATTCTGCGCGCAGAGCCGACGCCGCGTCCACCCGCGTGGCCCGAAGCGCCGGGCCCAGGCAGGCAATAAAGGCGATCACCAGAAGCGCCAGGGCCGCCCCCGCTAGCGTGGCCGGATCATCCGTCCGCACGCCAAACACAACGCTGGCGATGAGCTTGCCCAGCGGAAGCGAGAACCCCACGCCCGCTCCGACGCCGATCACCGCCAGCAGCATGCCGCGGCCCGCGACCTGCCCTAGCAGCCGCCCGCGCGGCGCGCCCAACGCCATGCGCACCCCGATCTCGCGCGTGCGCTCGGTCACCGAGTAGGCCAGCAATCCGTAAAGCCCGACGGCGGTCAGCAGCAGCGCCAATAGAGCAAAGCCTGCCGTGAGCTGCGCGGCGAAGCGCGGCAGGCCCAGCAATTGCGTCACGACCTCGGAATAGGGCTGCATCTGGCTGACGCGCGCACCCGGCTCGACCGCCGCCACGGCTGCGCGCAGCGGGCCCGCGCCTACTTTGCCCTGCACCACGAACCAGCTCCCCATGCTCACGCTCATGGGCAATTGCGCCACGGGCACATACATCGCCATCTGGAACGGCTGCACCAGCGAGCGTGTGCGTACGTCGCCGACCACCCCCACCACGGAACGTGTCGCGGTGATCGCTGAGGGCATGTAGGCTTTGCCATGGTACATGCCGATGCGGATCTGCCCGCCGACAGGCCGGTTGCGGAACCAGGCATGCGCCAGCGCCTCGTTGACCACGGTGACCAGCGGCGCCGCGCCCGTGTCGCTGCCGCTCAAATCCCGTCCCGCGACCAGCGGAATGCCCATCGCGGTAAAGTAACCCGGGCTTACCATCCGCACCTCAACCGATCCGATGGACTGGTTGGGCGCGAGTGCATCCTCGGCGGGTAGGTTGCCTTGTCCTTCCAGCGGCAGCATCGAGCTGGCCGCCGCCGCGCGTACCCCCGGCAGCGCGCGCAGCCGTTGCAGCAACGTCTGCTGCAACGTCAACGCCACGGCCGGGTTGCTGGAAGCCGCTGACGATTTCGCCAGTTGCGTGGAAAAAACCAACCGCCCCGCCGGCTCAAACCCCAGCGGCCTATTTTCCAGGCTGGCCAGGGATTGGACCAACAACC
>JBOGKL010000122.1:0-3112 GCA_050745525.1 Terriglobales bacterium
CGCGGTGCCATCCCGCGCCGGCAAAGACCTGCACGCCGCCGGACGAATCCACAGTAGCGGCGCCGAGCCGGGCAATCTCGGCCATGATGGCCTCGCAGCAGCGCTTGCGCTCGCGGTTGGCCTGTTCCAGCGCCAGGGCGGCGGCGGCGGCCTCGCCCGCGGGCGCAAAAAACAGCTCGACGGCGCGATCGGCGGCGCCCATCCTGCCGGCGGCGTTGAGCCGGGGCGCGATGCCGAAGGCGAGGTCGCGGCTGGTGACCTCGCTCCGCCCCGGCGGCAGGGCGAGGCCGAGCAGCGCGCGCAGGCCGGGATTGACCGGCTGCCGCAAGCCCTCGAGGCCAAAGCGCGTGAAGACGCGGTTCTCCCCCAGCAGCGGCGCGGCATCGGCCACGGTGGCGATGGCCACCAGCTTGAGGTACGAGCGCAGGGTGGGCCCCCAGCCCGGACCTTTTTCCCGGTCGCTCTCACGCTCCAGCTTGCCCGAGCGCTCCAGCAGCGCCTGCGCCAGCTTGAAGGCGACGCCCGACCCGCACAGCCCCTTGTCCGGGTACGTGCAGCCGGGCTGGTGCGGGTTCAGGATGGCCAGCGCCGGCGGCAGGCTGGCCGCGGGCAGGTGGTGATCGGTGACGATGACGTCCAGCCCCAACTCGCGCGCGCGCTCCAGCGCCGCATGCTCGCGGATGCCGTTGTCTACGGTAATGGCCAGCCCGACGCCCGCCGCGGCGGCGCGTTCCATCGTCTCCGGCTGCAGCCCGTAGCCGCCGCCGAGCCGCTCCGGCAGTTGGTAGCGGACCTTGGCGCCGAGCGACCCCAGCGCCTGGCGTAGGATGACGGTGGCCAGCGTTCCGTCGGCGTCGTAGTCGCCGAGAATGAGTATGGTTTCCGACGCGGCCACGGCCTGCAGCGTCCGCGTAACGGCCGCTTCCATGCCCTGCAGCAGCCAAGGCGAGTGCGTCTGCTCCAGGCGCGGATAGAGGAACTCGACCACGGCCGCGCCCTCGCTCCATCCCCGCGCGGCCAACAAGCGCGCAACCAGCGGCGTCACGCCCAAGGCGGTGAGGTTCATTTGATCTGGACGAGCCGCGCCCTATCGCCGGTCGCTTCCGCCGCTCGCGAGCGCGAGGCCAGGGGCGCGGCTGCATGCTGCTCGTCGCGCCAGAAATCCATGATCGAGGTGTAGTGCGCGCAGGCCACGGTGCAGTACGGGGCGCAATCCTTCTTCAGGCTGTACTCGCGCCGGATGTCGTCCACCGTGTACTCGGCCAGCGGCACGCCCGGCGCGCCGCGCTGCTGCGAGCAGTAATGCACCAGCCCATCTTCGCAGATATAAAGATAGCGGCTGCCGGCGCGGCACTTCCAGTCGTTGGGGCGCCCGCGCGCGATGTTGTCCTGAAACTTGTTGAGGCGGAAGAACTCGCGCTTCCCCAGCCTTCGCACCTGCTCGTAGATGGCCAGCTCGGGCGCATCGAGCGGCCGCAGTTGCCCGTGGCTGTCATGAATGATGCCCACCGTGGTGGCGAAGCCAAACTCCACGGCGCGCTGCGCGATGGTGAGCGCATCCTCGGGATGGCGAATGCCTGAACCCAGCACCGAATTGATGTTCACGCTGAAGCGGGCGTGCTCGGCCAGCAGCTCCAGCTTCTTGTCGAGCACCTTCAGGCTCTTCACCGACACGTCGTCGGGCTGTACGTTATCAATCGAGATCTGCAGGTAATCGAGCCCGGCGCGGTTGAGGCGCTCGATGCGCTCCTTGACCAGCAGGTATCCATTGGTGATGCAACCGGCGAGCATGCCGCGCTCGCGGATGCGGGCAATGATGCCGTCCAGATCCGGATGCAGCAGCGGTTCGCCGCCGCTGATCGTCACCAGGCTGGTGCCCAGGCGGCCCAGGTGATCCACCCGCCGCAACATCTCCTCGAGCGGCACCGGCGGCGAGTGGTCGTCGTATTCGTTGCAGTAGCCGCAGGCGAGGTTGCAGCGCCGCATCGGCACCATATGCACCTGCACCGGATGCTCGGTCGAGCGCACGCCGTGCCAGATCTTGCCCCACTCCCGCAGGCGGCGCGCGAGCGGCTTGTGCCGTGCCTTGGTCATATTCCGATTCCAGGCAGTATGTCCGTAAAGCCCGGATTTGTCACTATGCAGGCCGCGAACGGTCGCGGGCGGGTGGTCAGTGGCAAGCGGCGGCAGGGCTGGTGCCCCGGGGTCCCCAGCCTGCCGAGCGCAAGCGGGTCGCTCGGCACAGCTGAGCGGGGTCCCGCGCCAGTCAATCGTGGTGGGAACAAAGGCATAAGCGGGACGTATATGATGGCTAAGGATGCGGGATCTGCGTTACGCTTTGCGTCTGATCGCCAAGAGCCCCGGCTTGACGCTGATCGCCGTGCTCTCGCTGGCGCTGGGCATCGGCGCCAACGTCACCATCTTCACCTTCGCCAACGCCTTATTGTTGCAGCGCCCGAACGTGCCCCAGCCCTCGCGCCTGGTCGAGGTCTACACGCACGATCCCGATCCGCACGCGGCGCTGCACGGCGACTATCCGCTCAGCTATCCCGATTACCTCGACTACCAGCAGCAGGCGACGAGCCTGACCGGTTTGCTCGTGTACCAGCCCGGAGGCGAGGTCAACGCCGTCACCTCGCCCGGCGCTTCGCCCCAGCCCTGGACGGGCCAGTTGGTCTCGGCGAACTATTTCCAGGTGCTCGGCATCAAGCCCGCGCTCGGGCGCTGGTTTCTCCCCAGCGAGGGCGCGGTCAAGGGCGCAAGCCCGGTGGTCGTGATCTCCTGGGCCACGTGGCAGACCGCGTTCGGCGGCGCGCCCAACATCATCGGGCGCAGCGTTGATTTCAACGGCGCTCCCTACACCTTCATCGGCGTCTCGCCCAACGCTTTTCGCGGCCTGCTGGCCGGATTGCAGTGCCGCTTGTGGGTGCCGGTGACCATGGCGGAGCGATTGGGTTCGCCCGGCACGCTGGAAGACCGTGGGACCCGCGATCTGTTCGCCGTCGGGCGGCTGCGGCCGGGGGTGACGGTGGCCGAGGCCAGCGCGCAGATGAACATGATCCAGCAGCGCATCGTGCGCGAGTACCCCAAGGACGAGCTGCCCACCTTCGGC
>JBOGKL010000123.1:0-2607 GCA_050745525.1 Terriglobales bacterium
ACCGCCAAGCCCGACTATTCGCGGGCCGTCGACCTGCTGACCCGTGCCGCCATCCGCGAGATGATCATCCCCTCGCTGCTGCCGATCGTGGTGCCCATCGTGCTGGTGGTGGTGATGAACTACCTGCTCGGCCCCGGCGCCGGCATCAAAGCACTCGGCGGGCTGCTCATCGGCACCATCGTGACCGGCCTCTTCGTCGCGGTCTCCATGACCACGGGCGGGGGCGCCTGGGACAATGCCAAGAAGTATATCGAGGAAGGCAACTTCGGCGGCAAGGGCTCCGAAGCCCACAAAGCCGCCGTGACCGGCGATACCGTCGGCGATCCCTACAAGGACACCGCCGGCCCCGCCATCAACCCGCTGATCAAGATCATCAATATCGTCGCGTTGCTGATGATCCCGTTGCTTTGAACGGCGCCACCAGCGGCGCCGGAGCGGCCCGGGGCCGTTCCCCAGGATGCCGACTTTGCGCCAATGAGCTAGGCGTGGTGTATCGCACTCAGTAGGCGATGAAGGATGGCGGGCGAGGCGGGCTTGACCACGTGGTGGTCGATGCTGGCTTCGCGCGAGCGGCGTCGGTCGGCTTCGTGGCCGAGCCCGGTGAGGGCAATGATGGTGGTTGAGGTGCCCTCGGGCATGGAGCGAATGCGGGCGGCCGTCTCCAGCCCGCTCAGCTCCGGCATGCTGATGTCCATGAAGACCACCTCGGGGTGCACCTGCCGGTATTTCTCCAGCGCCTCGTGCGGGCCATAGGCCGTATGCACTTCATGGCCCATCATCGACAAGAGGCAGGCTACCGCATCGGCGGAATCCACCTGGTCGTCGACCACCAGCACCTTGAGCGGCACCTCCGCGTGTGGCAAGTCCTCCACCACAGTCTCTCCTGCAAGACTGGAAAATCCCACAGCAGTCTGCTCCTCGATACTTACCCAGCCCAAGCTGAGCAAGAATCGTGCGAGCACCGGGGGACCCGCCGCCCAGGATGGCCCCTGGCACGGCCCCGCCGGCATCTAATGGGATTTCAGCTCGCAAGGGGTGGCAGCCCGGACTCAGGCCCTGCCGGACCGCGACTCCGTCAGCATCGCCCCCACCAGCTCATTGAGCCGCGCGCAATAAGCCGCCACCGGCGGCTCCTGCGCCTCGGCCTGCTTGTTCGCCAGCGCCGCTCTGATCTCGCCGAGCCGGCGCTCGATGCGCTCGTCCACGGTCATCGACCTGCAGATGAGGGCGCTCACGCAGGCCGTGATTTCGGCGTCGAGCGTGCGCGCGTCGCTGCCGGCAATCTCGACGCCGGTGAGCTCACGGGGACACCCTGCGGCGAGGTGTTCACGCCATAAACGGGCAAGCTGCATACGGTACGGAAGCTTCCGTGCTGCTCGCTCTCGTGCATGAATCGGGCGTCCTTCTTACCACGGCGGCAGCCAACTTGCACCGTTGGTATTCGAGGCTGGCTGGCTGTTGGTTGTTGGCACCAGTCTACACCAATGGCAGCGGCCAGCCTGTAATGCATTGATTGACAACGAATTTCCATCCTCGGATTCGCTGTTGCTTTCTCGTCGGGCGCGATCCGGAGGACCTTCGCGGAAATTGCCGTGCGAGCCCGCGCAACGGGCGCTTGACGAGACTGCGGCCGACCTGCTGGACTCGCGCCATGATTTGCAGCATGCGCAGAGGTGCCGGGCGTGGATTCGAAAGAACGGTTTCCGGTCGAGAAGACCGATGAAGAGTGGCGCGCCGGGCTGACCGCGGAGCAATACCGCGTGCTGCGCCGTCACGGCACGGAGCGGGCCGGCATCAGCGCATTCAACGACGAGCACCGCGAGGGCGTGTTCCGCTGCGCCGGCTGCGGCCAGCCGCTCTATGAGTCGCAGGCGAAGTTTGAGAGTGGCACCGGCTGGCCGAGCTTCGTCCAGCCGATCGCCGGAGCCGTGGCCACGCGCGAAGACCACGCCCATCTGATGAAGCGGACGGAGGTCCATTGCTCGCGCTGCGGCGGCCATCTCGGCCACGTCTTTCCCGACGGGCCCAAGCCCACCGGCCAGCGCTACTGCATGAATGGCGCCGCCCTCAGCTTCCAACCGAAGACCGAAAGCAAGTAACCAAGAGGCCCGGGGCCGTTCCCGTTTCCCGGGGCGCCTCGTCTCGTGTGGGCGGGTCTCAGAGCGCCGCAGGGTCAATCCCGTCAATGGGCTGGCAATGAACTTACGCCGCAATCGCCAGCGGTTGCGGCCTGGCGATGGCGTAGCCCTGCACGAAGTCGACGCCCATGCGCCGTGCCGCATCCAGCGCCGCGCTGTCCTCGACCTGCTCGGCGATCACCTTGAAGTTGAGCGTGCGCGCCAACTTGATCATCGCCGTGACCATCGCCTGGTTGACGGAGTCCCGCGCCAGGTTGCGGATGAAGGAGCCGTCGATCTTGAGGTAATCCATCGGCAGGTTCTTCAGGTTGGAGAAAGATCCCACTCCGGAACCGAAGTCATCCAGCGCGAACTGACAGCCCATGCCGTGCAGCACGCCGACGAAGCGGCGCGCGTGGTCGAGGTTGGCGACCACCGCCGTCTCGCTGATCTCGAAACAGACCTGTGGCGGGGTCACCCCCGTGCTGTC
>JBOGKL010000124.1:0-2080 GCA_050745525.1 Terriglobales bacterium
CGGGGCCCCGCGCCAGTCAAAGGTCGGTTTGACCCCTTCGCGTGGCACGACTACAATGCAAGATGCGGTTCTATCCCGCTTTTGCTGTTTTCCCCTATGTTTGAAACCCTGTCGGACAAGTTGCAGCGCGTCTTCAAGACGCTGCGCGGCGAAGGGCGTCTGAGCGAGGCCAACATCGCCGAGCCGCTGGAGGAGATCCGGCTGGCGCTGCTGGAGGCCGATGTCAGCCAGCCCGTGGCGGAGGACATGGTCGCCTCCATTCGTACGCGGGCTTTGGGCCAAGAGGTGATGACCTCGCTGTCGTCGGCCGAGCACGTGGTCAAGATTCTGCGCGACGAGCTGCTGCAGCTGCTGGGGGGCGAGGCGAAGCTCAACCTGAAGACGAACCGGCCGCCGGCGGTGGTGCTGATGGCGGGACTGCAAGGGTCGGGCAAGACCACCTCGAGCGCCAAGCTGGCGCGTTTTCTGAAGGCGGCAGGCCATCGTCCGCTGCTGGTGTCGGTGGACGTGTACCGGCCCGCGGCGCGCGAGCAACTGGCGTTGCTGGCCGAACAGCTTCCGGCGCCGCTGTACGCGGGCGAGGCCGGCGAGTCGGCCGATGCCGGGCAGGCCGATGCCAGGCAGGCGACGGCGCGGGTGCTGGAGCTGGCTCGGGGAGCGCGGCGTGAATCCATGCGGCAGGGATGCGACGTGCTCATCGTGGACACAGCCGGGCGTCTGCACGTGGATGAAGGATTGATGGGAGAGATGCGGCAGCTTAAGGAGCTGCTCAACCCGCAGGAGATCCTGTTCGTCGCCGATGCCATGACGGGGCAGGATGCGGTGCGCTCGGCCAAGGCGTTTCACGAGCAACTGGCGCTGACGGGCGTGATCCTGACCAAGATGGACGGCGATAGCCGGGGCGGAGCGGCGCTGTCCATCCGCCGCGCGACCGGGCAGCCGATCAAGTTTCTAGGGACGAGCGAGCGCATGGAGGGGTTGGAGGTCTTCCACCCCGACCGCATCGCCAGCCGCATCCTGGGCATGGGCGACATCCTCAGCCTGATCGAGCGCGCCGAGCAGACGGTGGACCGGCGGGCGGCGATGGAGATGGAAAAGCGGATGCGCACCGACAGCTTCACGCTGCAGGATTTCCGCGATCAGTTGCGGCAGGTGCGCAAGCTGGGCTCGCTGGAGAGCCTCATCAAGATGCTGCCGCGCGTGGGACCATTCCAGCAGTTGCACAAGGCCTCGAGCCAGGTGGACGAGGGGCAGATCAACCGCGTCGAGTCCATCATCAACTCGATGACGCAGCAGGAGCGGCTGCATCACCAGGTGCTCAACGGCAGCCGGCGCAAGCGCATCGCGCGCGGCAGCGGCTGCAGCGTGCAGGACGTCAATCAGGTGCTGAAGCAGTACGTGCAGATGCGCAAGATGTTCAAGTCCGTTTCCACGTCCTCGTTTCTGACCAAGAAACTGATGGGCGCGCATCTGCCCGGTTCGCCGGAGCAAAGTTCGCCGGAGTAAACTCCCGGAGTAAAGTCAAAGTAGAGGAGATCCCCATAAGTGCTTGTCATCCGACTCGCCCGTCAGGGCACAAAAAAGAAGCCGTTCTATCGCCTGCTGTTGCTGGAGAAGAGCACCGCCCGCAACGGCCGCTCCCTTGAAATTCTGGGCACCTACAATCCCGTGCCCAATCCGGCGCACATGGATTTGAACCGCGAGCGCATCGCCTATTGGCGGGCGCGCGGGGCGCAGGTGTCGGCCACGGTGGCCAACCTGCTGCGGCGCGTCGAGGAACGCGCGAACGCCGCCCCGGCGGCCTAGGGCGGACCGCCATGGAAGTGCTGTTGCAATATTTGGTGCGCGGGCTGGTGCAGTATCCCGACCAGGTGCAAGTGGCCATGGTGCCGCGCCGTCCCGGACAGAGTGAGCACGGCGCGCCCAACTGGGAGCTGCGGGTGGCGGCGGAGGATTTCCCGCGCGTGGTGGGGCGCGGGGGCCGCACGGCGCGCGCGCTGCGGGCGGTGCTGGAGGGCAGCTATCGCGCCCTGGGCGGCAGCGGGCTTGAGCGTCCCGGGCTCAACATCATGGACCCGGA
>JBOGKL010000125.1:0-4753 GCA_050745525.1 Terriglobales bacterium
CGCCCATGGCGACGCGCTCGCCTGCGCGCAGCCCCTTGCGGATGATGAGGGTGTCGCCGATCTGCGGACCGATCTGAACCTTCTGCGGGGTCCACCGTCCCCCGCCTTCGGCCACAAACGCCAGCGCCCCCGTGCCCGACTGCAACACCGCGCTGGCGGGAACCACCAGATGCCGGCCCAACGGAATCGCCAGCGTGGCCGTGCCATCCATGCCTGGCGATACCGCCCGGTCCTGGTTCGGCAACAGCAGGCGAACCCGGTCGGTGCGGCTGGCTGCGTCCACCTGGGGATTGATGAAATCCACGCGCGCGGGGAACGTGCGGCCGGGATAGGCGTCCATGCTTACGGTGGCCTCCTCGCCCTCGCGGATGCCCGCCAGGTCGGCTTCCTCCACATCGGCGTAGACCCAGATGGGGCGCAGCGCGGTCAGCGTGTATAGACGGGAGCCGGCCTGCACGCGCACGCCGGGCAGCGCCTGGCGCTGGGTGACAATGCCGGTTTCCGGCGAGCGTATGGGGAAGCGCTGCCGGGCGACGTTGGTCCGCACCAGGCGCGCAATCTCCGCCGCCGGCAGTTGCAGTTGCTCCAGCCGCTGACGGGCATCGGCCACCAGCGCAGCCGCGCCCGCGGCCACCCCCGCCACGGGGCTGGTCTGGAGTGCCGCCTGATTGTGGACGGCAAATAAATAGTCCTGCTCGGCGGCGTAAATCCGGGGACTGTAGATGGTGCACAGCACCTCGTCCTGCCTCACGTGCTGATATTGCGTATCGGCGTGCACCTGCTCGATCCAGCCGCTAAAGCGCGCCGTAACCGCGGTGATGGTGGCTTCGTCGGTTGCCGCCGTCGCCACCGTGGTAATCGTGCTGTGGACGGCGCGGTTGCGCACCAGGGCGGTCGGCGTGCCGATGGTCTGCACGCGCTGCTGGGCGCCGGCGAGGGCCGGCGCCAGGCTCAGCGCCGCGCCCAGCGCCAGAATGATTGTCCTAGTCATGTTCCACTCCCGTAAGGGCGGTCACGGTGGCAAGCGCGGCTTCATGGGCCCCCAGCGTTTGCCAGTACTGTTGCTCGAGCGCCAGCGCTTCCCGCCAGGCGGTGAGGTAGCTGTTCAGGTCGCCCTGGCCGTTGGCGTAGGCGGTCAGGGCCGCCTGCGCCGACGCCCGCGCTTGCGGCAGCGCCCCCTGTTGATCAATGGCCAGAATCTGCCCGTCGCTTTGTACGGCCAGCAGGGCTTCCGTCAGCCGGTCGCGGTCCCGCAACTGGAGCTGTTGCAAGTCCGCCTGCGCGGCGGCATGCAGGGCGGCGGCGCGCTCCAGCTCGGGCTCCTGGCGGCTGTGGCGAT
This sequence comes from Terriglobales bacterium, assembly GCA_050745525.1. Classification (GTDB taxonomy): domain Bacteria; phylum Acidobacteriota; class Terriglobia; order Terriglobales; family SCQP01; genus SCQP01. The sequence continues at coordinate 1,340 of JBOGKL010000125.1, forward strand.
GAAAGAACGGCAGCGACATGCCGAGCGTGATCATGGTGCGGTCGGGAAAAGCGGCGGCCGTGTGCTCCCACATGAATTGGGCGGTGAAGTCGGGCTGGAAGTTCTTGCGCGCCAGCGCGGTGGCTTGCTGTGCGCTGGTGAGCCGGGCACGCTGCACCGCCAGCGCCGGATCGCCGCGCGCCAGCGCGGCGACAACCTGCGCCTCCGGCGCCTGCAGCCGGGTTGGGCGCAGCGGCTCGGGCGTGATGGCGGCTGCGGATGGTGCGCGGTTGACCAGGGCCCGCAGCCGCGCTTGCGCGGCTTGACGCAGGTCCTGGTTACGGACCAGATTGCGCAGCATCTTGGTTTGCTCCAACTGCGCCGCCAGCACGTCGGCCTGCGGCCCCCGGGCGGTGCGGTAGTGCACTTCGGCCAGCTTTTCCGCTTCCGCCAATACCTGTTGCTGCCGCACCAGCACGCCGCGCACCGCACGGGCCTGCTGCAGGGCGATGTAGGCATCGGCGACCTGCTCGCGCAATTGCCGCTGCGCCTGGCGCCAACTCTGCTGCAGGGCGCTGGCGTTGCTGGCGGCCACCGCCGCCCGCAGTTTCAGCTTGCCTGGGTAGGGCAGCGCCTGCATCGCGCCCACGCCGACGTAGGACATCATGTTGTCGCCGTAGCCCGCCAGCGGCACGGGCGAGCCGCCGTTCATCTGCTGCACTTCGGCGTGCGGATCGGGGAGCGCTCCGGCCGGCGCGATCGCCGCCTGCGCTGCCCGCCAGCGTTGCCGCGCGGCGGCCAGGGATGGATTTTGGGCCAACGCCTCGGCCTGCAATTTGGCCAGCGGCATTGGCGTTTGCCCCCAGACGATGACGCTCTGGGCGCAGAGGTACACGCCGAACACGGCACACGGCACACGCATGGAGCCCTCCTCAAGAAAGAAACAGGAGCCGGCGGAGCAGCCGTGCCGGCGCTAGATCAAGAGGCTGGCGTGAAGCGCGTACAGAGATAGCGGAGGCGGAAGGGGAGTGGCGAGCGTGCGGATGTGGCCGCGAGCCGCGATCGCAGGTGGCCTGGCGGCCCGCATCGATGCCGGCGCCAGCACCGGAGGCTTGGCGGCGTAGCTGCTGGCGGGGAGCGCCTTCACCGGCGCTGCCAGCATCTTATGGCAGCAGGTGAGGCTGCCGGCCGCTTCCCCGTGCATGCACGCGCTCTGCCTTGCGCGGCAGCACGCCCGGGATTCCATGTGCGGCGTCTGGCACGTGAGCGCGAGTGTCAGCAGCGGCGTCAGTAAGGCCAGCGCCAAGGCTGGGCTCGCGAATTTCCGGAGCCATCTCACTGGTCCAGTATACACACGGCGAAAGCGCGCCACGCTTGCAGAACCCGTGGCCAGGTGATTGCACAAACGCGTCGGTTGTTCAGCGGCGGGCCGGAGCGCGATGCTCCGCCCGTGCCCCACCCCATGCCGCCCAAGGCTCCCATTCCCTCAGTCTACAGGTGAGGCATTGGCGTGGTGCGAGAGGGGGGAGTCGAACCCCCAACCCCTTGCGAGGACCAGATCCTAAGTCTGGCGCGTCTGCCAGTTCCGCCACTCTCGCAGCATCGTGTAAGTCATTATTGCACCGCAGCTTGCGGTCGCTTGGCCGCCGCCGCTGCCACGTTGTCAGCCGCCCAGCTTCAGCACCGCGTCAAGCTGGTGCTGCGGGGCGAGGTGGGCATAGCGGCACGTCACGGCGCTGGTCTTCCTGAGCGGCACCCCCGCCATGATAAGCCGGCTGGCGAAGGTGTGCCGGTGGCAGTGCCATGTGTATTCCGTAAGGCCAGCTTTCCGGCAAGCGTTCTCAAACCACTCGCGGGCAAGCCATTCCTTGGGCTGGCAACTAAGCAGGGCGAGGTTATCTACATCGCCTTGGAGGAACGCGTGCTGCGCTTCGCGGCGTTGTTGCTGGAAACGTCACGCCGGCGCGGATAGGTGCGGCGCGGTGCGAGATGGTGCATAATGGTGTCATGGCAACTGCGATCCATCGCCAGACCATTGCCCTGGATGCGGCCGTGGCCCGCAAAGCGCGGGCGCTGGCACGTCAGCGGGGCATCAGCACGAGCCGTCTGCTAGCGCGGCTGGTGGAGGAAGGCTTGGAGTCCGAACTGCAGAAGCGAAGTCGCTTCATGCAGCTTGCTGAGCAATTCCGCTCCGCGTCCGATCCAGCAGAGGCGCAGAAGCTCGGCGACCAGCTTGGCCGCCTGGTCTTCGGCAACTGATGCCGCAGCTTGCGCCGTGGGGCCGATTCCCGGCCGCTCTCGAGCGCCATCTCATTGAGCGCATGCGCTCGCGCTCCATTTCCCTCGACGACCTGTACAGCTTGCGGCTTTGGGTAAAATCCGAACCGGAGGTGCCGCCCGGCGATTGGTTCAAAGACTTCGGTTCCTTCAAGCTCTGCGGCCGGGGCGAATATCCACGAACCTTTCTGCTGAGCGGGCAGACCGCGAAGGGCGAGCAACTCTAGCTGCATCAGAGGCCAAGGCATGAACGCCAAGGCCAAGGGCGCGCGCAACGAACACCGCAGCATCCGGCTGCTGGAGGCCGCACCTGCAGGTACTGGCGATTTGCGGGATCGTGCGGGCTGATGCGGAACCATGCATATCTCGCTGGGAGCCAACCTAAGTCTGGCGCGTCTGCCAGTTCCGCCACTCTCGCGCAGGCGGGTGCAATGCCTCACTGTACCGCCATTCGCCGCGAGCCGGGAACGCTCGCGGGCGCGGGCGTCTGTTGCGGGCGCGGCATGGCAGCGGCCAGTAAGAGCAGGGCGCCGCAGAACATCAGCGTGTCGCCTACATAGTTCAGGCCGAGGTCGAGGCTGGCGCGGCCGGCGATGCCGATGGGCACGTAGACCGCCAGCTCGATCAGCAGCACCGTGGCGCCCAGCCACAGGGCCGCCGCGTGGGTCTTAATCCCGGCCACGAGCAGCACCCCTGCGGCGACGTACACCACCGCGGAAAGATACGTCCAGAGGGCGTGGCCGGGGATCCAGGCCGGCGTCAGCCGCGCCAACGGGACGGCGGCGAGAACACTGCCGTGCAGGAATTGCTCGAGGCTGTAATACAGAACCGGGACTGCGACGCAGTAGCGGCCGATGGTGGTCAGGATGTGAGTGCCGCGCTCGCGAAATCCGGGGCTGAGGCTGCCGGCGAACGCCAAGGCGGCCCCGCCAAAGGCGAGTTCGCGCAGCACCAGAGCCAGCGCCACGCGATCGCCCGGTTGCTGCAGCCATCCGGGCACATCCATCAGGGCGACGAAGAGAAAGAAAACAACCGCGAGCAGCGTCGCCGCCAACCGTGTCTGTATCTTGGTCGCCAGGCTCAACGCGGCGGCGATGAAGCAGGCTCCGACCAAATAGGCAAAGAAGCGATGCCACGGGAGCCAGGCCGGAACCAGAC
>JBOGKL010000126.1:0-5272 GCA_050745525.1 Terriglobales bacterium
GGCGCGCCTGGCCAGGCCCAGCAGTTCGGTCTCGTCCACCGGCGCCTGCGGATTCAGGGAGTCCACGTCACGCGGCGTGCCCGCCGCTCCGTTGCCGTCGTTTGCGCCGCCGCCCCCATCGCGGCGGTGCCGGCCACCAAGCCCGCCAGCAATCCGGTCAGGACCCTGGCCCATACCCGACCCATGCTTAGGCTCCGATTTTGAGCAGCACCTTCCCGCCCTCGCGGCTCTGCGCCTTGGCCAGCGCGCCCTGGAAATCCTCGAGCGCGAAGCGGTCGGTGATGAACAGCGTCGGGTCCAGCAAGCCCGCCGCCATCATGCGCAGCACGTTGGGATAGGTGCCGTAGCCGGTGTTGCCCATGGCGCCGATGATGTTCGCTTTCTTCACCTGGTAGGTCTCCAGAAACACCGGCGGGCGTGCCGCATCGCGCCCGATCACGACGATCTGGCTACCGTTGGCCGCGCACGCTTCCATGGCCGGCAGGCTGGAGGCGAAGGCTCCCGCGCACTCCACCTGCACGTCGGCGCCGGCCCCGCCGGTCGCCTCCAGCACCCGCGCCGCCGTCGCCGCCGGCTCGGCCGTATCCCACACCGCGTGCGCGCCCACCTTCGTCGCCAGCGCCCGGCGCCCGGCGTTGCGCTCCACGCAAAAAACCTGCGCCGCCCCCGTCGCCCGCAGCAGTTGAATCACCGCCAGCCCGATCGAGCCGGCCCCGAACACGGTGGCGTACGCCCCGGGCTTGATCCGCCCCGCGCACTCAAACAGCGCGTTGTAGCCCACCGTGAACGGTTCGATGACCGCGCCCGCTTCCAGCGTCTTCGCTTTCGAGCCGAAACGGGAGACCAGGTGGTTGATCTGCCAGCAGTTGCTCTCCGGCACCCGCAACAGCTCGGCGCAACCGCCGTTCATGGTGAACCCGACGTCGTCCAGGTTCTCGCATTGATTGGGAAACCCGCGCCGGCAGGCCTCGCATTTGTGGCAGCACACCATGTCGTCCAGGCACACCAGGTCGCCCGCTTGCAGGTACTTGACCCCCGCACCGCAGGCCACCACCTCTCCCGAGACCTCGTGCCCGGGCACGCTGGGGAAGCGCGCCGTGCCCGGATACTGCATGTAACCGTCCCCGTCGGTCTCAAAAAAATGCAGGTCGCTGCCGCACAGCCCGGCCGCGGCCACCTTCAGGATCACATCGTCGGGCCCCGGCGCCGGGTCCGGCAATTCGCCGACCGCGGCCGACGGATGCTTCCAGCACGAGCTGCCCACGCGGGCCATGTGCGTACGTTGTTCTTCGGGCGTCACGGCATAGCCGGGACGCGGAGACCACTCCGCGGAAATAATGGCGGCTTTCATATTTTTGTCCTGTCTTATCGCGACGGTAAGGTGGCGAGCCGGCGCGTGGCTTCATCGAGCGTCGCGTCCTGCTTGGGGAAGCAGAAGCGGATTTGGTCGGCGCCATCGGCCGGATGATGATAGAAGCTGGAACCGGGCACCGTGGCCACGCCCACCGCCCGCACCAGCCAGCGCGCGAACTCCTGGCCCGGACAAAGTTCGCGGAACGGGGTCACGTCCGCCATGACGTAGTAGGCGCCCTCGGGCAGCGCGCAGCGCAGCCCCGCTTTCTGTGCCGCGGGTACGAAGCGCGCCCGCCGCGCCGTGTACTCGGCCGCCAGTTGTCGGCAGTATGCGTCGCCTTGGTCCAGCGCATGCGCCGCGCCGACCTGCAGCGGCGCCGCCGCCCCCACCGTGAGAAAATCATGCACCTTGCGGATGCCACCCGCCAGCCGCGCCGGCGAAATGGCCCAGCCCACCCGCCAGCCGGTCACGCTGAAGGTCTTGGAAATCCCGCTGATCGTGATCGTGCGCTCGGCCATCCCCGGCAGCGTCGCCATGGGAATGTGCGGACGGCCGTCGTAGATGATGTGTTCGTAAATTTCGTCCGTGATGGCCAGGCAGTCCCACTGCACGCACAAATCGCGGATGTACTCGAGCTCGGCACGGGTGAAGACCTTGCCCGTGGGATTGTTGGGCGTATTCAGGATGATCGCGCGCGTCTTCGGGTTGAAGGCCCGCGCCAACTCCTCGCGGTCAAACGACCACCCGTCCGGGCCGGCATGCAACGGCACAAAGCGCGGCACCGCTCCGCTCAGGATCGTATCCGGCCCGTAGTTCTCGTAGAAGGGCTCGAAGATCACCGTCTCGTCGCCCGGATTCAACACCGCAATCAGCGTGGCGATCATGGTCTCGGTCGCCCCGCAACAGATGGTGACGTCGCCGTCGCCCACGTCCATGCCGTACCAGCGCCGGTATTTGGCCGCCACCGCCGCCCGCAGCAGCGGATCGCCCCAGGTGACCGCGTACTGGTTGATGTCGTCGCGAATGGCCCGGATGGCGGCTTCCTTGATGAACTCCGGCGCCGGAAAATCGGGAAAGCCCTGCGCCAGGTTCACCGCATCGTGCTCCATCGCCAATCGGGTCATTTCCCGGATGACGCTCTCGGTGAACCCTTCCACCCGCTGCGACACCCCGCGCCGCGACGTGGCCGCGGCGCCTGCTGTGCTCCAGGACATGCTCATAGCTGTTTGTTCTCCAAACGGCGCGCCAGCCGCCCCGCTCTCGGCCCTTCCTCGCCACCGCGCGGCAGTACCGGCGCCGAGGCGGGCTTGGGGGTCTGCGTGAACGGGTCGTCGTGGCCCGGAATCACCACGCCGCTAAAACGGTCCAGGCGCTGGCGCGAACGCCGGAACTGCTCGTGATGGTGCGGCGGCATGTCGTAGCCCCCGGCCACCTCGTCGGCAAAGGCGCGCGCGTCGCCCGCGATCAGGTACGGACCCTCCGCCCCCCGCACCGAGAGCGCCAGGTGCCCGGGCGTGTGCCCGGGCGTGGGCACAATGCGCAGCCCGTCCAGGTTCAGTTCGCCTTCTTCCCACCAGCGGTAGCGCCCATGGTCGCCCAGAATCGCCGGGTCCCACATCCAGCGCAGCAGTTGCAGCACCCTCGCCTCATCCATCCGGTCGAATTCCTCGTCCGTTGCCCGCGGATAAAACGTCCGGAACACCGAGCGCCGCGTCTCCCCCCCGCTCACCGATTCGTAAATGGATATCGCCCAGTCAAAGTCCAGCTTCGAGCCGTACACCCAGGCCTGGGGAAACAGAAAGTTGCCGCCGCAGTGATCGAGGTGGTAATGCGTGTTGATGATGCCGGTAATCTCCTCCGGCGCCACCCGCACCCGCTGCAAGCCATCGAGCAGCAGCGTGTCGTGCTGGGGGAAACAGGTGTCCACGACGATCTGCTGCGGCGCCGCGCCGTTGCCCTCGCTCACGCTCGTCAGCAGCACCGAACAGGCTTGCAGCGGCAGCCCCGGCACCAGCACCCGTACCTGCCAGCGCACGCCGCTCATGCCGCCCCCAGCCGCTGCGGCAGCGCCGGCGCCAGCGGCAGCCGCACCAGAAAACTGCTGCCGTGGCCCGGCACACTGCGCACCTCCACCGTGCCTCCGTGGGTTTCCGCCACCCATTTCACGATCGGCAAACCCAGTCCGCACCCCTCCTCCCCGGCGGCGCTGCGCGTGCGCGATTTGTCGGCGCGGTAGAAGCGATCGAAAATGTGCGGCAAATCCTCGGCCGTGATTCCCATGCCCGTGTCGCGCACCAGCAGCCGCGCCTCCGTGCGTCCGCGCGGCAGCACCGCCCGTTCCACCCGCACCTCGATGCGGCCCCCCGGCGGCGTGTACTTCACCGCGTTGTCGATCAGGTTGAGCACCATCTGCCGCACCCGCAGGCTGTCGGCCTGCAGCGGCACCGGCGCCGCCGTCTCCGCCCGCAGCTCCAGCTCGTGCGCCTGCGCCACCACCCGCATCTGCTCCACCAGGTCGCGCACCAGCTCGTTCAAATCCATCGCCTCCAGCCGCGGTTTCATCTCCCCGGCATCGGCCTGCGCCAGCACCAGCAGGTTGCGGATCATCCGGTTCAGCCGGTCAATCTCCTCCAGGTTGCTCTCCAGCACCCGCCGGCACTCGCCCAGCGGCGCCCCCGCGATCAGCGCCAGTTCCGTCTCCCCCTGCATGGCCTGCAGCGGCGTCCGCAGTTCGTGGCTGACGTTGCCGGCGAACTCGTTCATCTTTTCGAACGATTGCTGCAGCCGCGCAATCATGGCATTGAAGGTCTCCGCCAGCTCGTCCAGCTCATCGCGCCGTCCCCGCGTCGGCAGCCGCCGGCTCAGGTTCGAGGCCGAGATGGACTGCGCCGCGTGCGTCATGTCCGTCACCGGCTTGAGCGTGCGCTTGGCCATCACCGAGCCGCCCACCGCGCTCAACACCACCGTCACCGGCAACAGCATCAACATAACCCATAAAAACGTGTCCTGGGCATCGTTGATGGGTTTCAGCCTCGTGCCGATGCGCAGCAAATAGCGGTGCCCGCCCGGCCCGCGCAGAATGGTGTTGACGAAACGCATCTGCTCGTCCCGCCGCCCTTCCGTGGTGAACGTCGGCGGCGGCTGCATCGCCACCAGGCTCTTCAGCAGCTTGGGTTCAACCGAATAGCCGAACGCGGTCAGCTCGGGCGACGACTTCACCGGCACCCCCTGATTGTTCAGGATCTGTGAGACGTTGAAGATCGTGTTCAGGTCGTAGCCCTGGGCATCGTTCTCCGCCCCCTCCGCCAGCACCGGCCGCCCCCCGTCAAAGTGTATGTACTGCTTGACCAGCGCCGCCTCGTTCTGCAGCTCGTTGTCCACGTTCCAGAACAAAATCCAGTTCAGCGTGAAATACAGCAGCCCCGCCGCCAGAAACAGCAGCAGGCTGAAGACCACTGTGTATTGAAACGTCAGTTGGCCGCGCGTGGAACTGGGTCGCCAGAACAACCGGCGCGCCAGCCGGATGTGCCGCCATTTCATGCCGTGGCGACCTCGTCCTTCAGCATGTAACCGACGCCGCGCACGCTGTGCAGCAACTTCTGGTTCCGGTCCTTGTCAATCTTGTTGCGCAGAAAACTGATGTAGACGTCAATCACGTTGGTGAAGCTGTCAAAGCTCGCGTCCCAAACATGTTCGGCAATCATGGTCCGAGTGACCACTTGGTTGGCATTACGCATGAGGTACTCAAGAAGCATAAACTCCTTGGGGGACAGCTCCAAATCGTTATTCGCCCGCCATGCCTTGTGTTTCACCGGATCCAGTACCAGATCCGCCACCTGCAGTTGCAACTTCAATTCCCGCCATTCGCGCCGCAGCAACGCGCGCACCCGCGCCCGTAACTCGGCAAAAGCAAAGGGC
>JBOGKL010000127.1:0-11721 GCA_050745525.1 Terriglobales bacterium
CCCCCAGCCCGCCCCAGATGCCGCCGGCGGCGGTCAGCACCGACGTGATCACCACCACCCGCCGCCAATCCAACCCTCCCCACGCCGCCACAAGGTGCGGCAGGGCGGCGCCCACCGTCAGCGCTCCCACCATCACGCCCAGCGCCATGCCCCGCCGTGCGCGAAACCACGTCGCCATCAGCTTGAGCGCGGGCGGATACACCAGCGCCAGGCAGGCGCCGGTGGCAAAGCGCCACGGCCAGGCCGAGGCGAAGTGGTGGCAGGCGGCCAGCGCGGCGTTGGCGATGGCGGCGGCCACGCCTCCGCCCAGCATGAGCCAGCGCGGGGCAACTCGGTCCGCAACGTTGGACATGGCCACAGCCACCGCCCCGGCCACGAACCCGAGCTGCGCGGCCATCGTCAGCCACGCCGCCCCGCTGTTGCTCAGCTTCCAGGCTGCTCGCAGCGGCTGCACCAGCGCCGCCGTGGTAAACCACGGCGCCATGGCCAGCAGCACCGCCGCCGCCAACGCCACCAGCGCTCCCGTCTCCCGCCGCATCTCTGGATTGTAATGGGCTTCCCTTTATGGGAGTATTTCCCGAGGGGGCTGCCAATGCTGGTCACCACCACAGAGCAAGTTGAAGGCTTTCAGGTCAAGCGCGTCATGGGACACGTCTTCGGCGTCGTCGTGCGCAGCCGCAGTCTGGTCGGCAACGTAGCCGCCGGCTTGCGCTCGCTGGCAGGCGGCGAGATCACCGAGTACACGCATCTGGTCGAGGATACGCGCCGCCACGCCATTGACCGCATGGTCGAGAACGCGCGCGTGATGGGAGGCAATGCCGTGGTCATGATGCGCTTCGATTCCTCCGAAATGGGCCAGACCATGTCCGAGGTCGTCGCCTACGGCACCGCCGTCGTGCTCGATCCCCCTCCGCCCGCGTAAACCTGACCTCGGCGCTTCCGGCCATGCCCTGGCTCTGGCCCATCATCGCGATCGTGATCCTGGTGCTGCTCTACCTGAGCTTCGACCGCGGCCGCTATCACGGCCGCGGCAGTGATGACGCGCGCCAGCGCCCCACCCAGGAAGTCTTTCTCGATCCCACCACCGGCCGCCGCATGCGCGTCTACGAAGACCCCTCCACCGGCGCCCGCAGCTACCGCGAAGACCCCTAACCCCGGCCCCCTATGAAACATCTCTTCTGGCTCCCTCTCCTCTGCTTCTTAGCCCTTCCCCTCGCTTCCCAGCAATGGGCCATGGCGCGCCTGCAGCAGTCGCCCCGTCATCGCCAGATCGTGGTGTTGCACGCGCAGGGCCGCGCTATCCAGGCCTTCGTCGCTTACCCGGAGGCGAGCGGCCCCCGGCCCGTGGTCCTGGTCGTGCACGAGATCTTCGGCCTCAGCCCCTGGGCGCAGGAAGTCACCGATGAGCTGGCCGCGGCCGGCTACGTCGCCATCGTCCCCGACCTGCTCAGCGGCAAAGGCCTGAACGGAGGTGGCACCGCCGGCTTCCCCAACCAGACCGCCATCGGCCGCGCCCTGGTCACCATGCCCGAGTCGGAAATTGCCGCCGATCTCGACGCCGCCGCCGATTGGGCCCTGCACCAGCCCGCCTCGAACGGCAAACTCTACGTGATCGGCTTCTGCTGGGGCGGCGGCCAGAGCTTCCGCTTCGCCACCCATCGCCACGATCTCAGCGCCGCCTTCGTCTTCTACGGCACCCTGCCCCCGCCTGAGGCCATGGCCTCCATCACCGCGCCCGTGTACGGCTTCTACGCCGGCCTCGATGCCCGCGTCTCGCTCACCGTTCCCGCCACGCGCCAACGCATGCGCGCCCTGCACAAGCCATACCACGCCGTCATTTACAAGGGCGCCACGCACGGCTTCATGCGCGCCGGCGAGCAGCCTCAGCCCACCCCCGCCAACCGCGCCGCGCGCGACGCCGCCTGGAAGCAGATCCGCCGCCTCATCCCGCGCTAACTGGTTTAGCTTCCACCGGCGCGTACAGCGCTTCCAGCACCGTCAGATCGTCGGCCAGCGCCAGTCCCTGGCAGAAGTCCCGCACCGCCTGCGCCAACTCGCGCACGCTGCATCCTTGACCCACGACGCGCGCCAGTTGCGCATCACCGAACATTTCCTTCTCGGTGTTGGCGGCTTCGGTCACGCCGTCGGTGAGCAGCAGCAGCCGCTCCCCGTGCGCCAGCTTGTGCCGCGCCGACTCGTAGACGGCGCCGGGCATCAACCCCACCGGCAGGTTCGAGGGCTCCAGCGTCGCGCACGCGCCCGCCCGCGCCACCAGCGGCGGAATGTGACCACAGTTGAGGTATTCCATCTCCCCGTCCGGCCACAGCTTGACCAGCAGCATGGTCGCGTACTTTTCCCCCTCCAGCCGCTGCAGCACAAACTGATTCGCCTGTGAGGCGATCTCGGTCAACGCCGTGCCCGCCGCCAGTTGCGCGTGGATCATCCCCTGCAGCGAGGCCGCCAGCAGGGCCGCGGCCGCTCCCTTGCCGCTGACGTCGGCCAGCACCAGCGCCACTTCCGGCGCCCCCGGGCGCACCACGGCGTCGAAGAAGTCGCCGCCGATCTGCAGGCAGGCCTGGCTCAGTCCCTCCAGGCGCGCGAAGGCGACCTCGGGCAGCCGCGTTCCCATCAGCCCCTGCTGAATCGCGGCCGCCAGCGCCATCTCCTTCTGCATCATCTTGGCCGCCAGCCGCGCCTCCTCCTGCTGCCGCGCCAGTTGCGCGTTCAGCACCAGTTGCGCGGCATCGTTGGCGAGCATGTCCAGCACTTCGCGGCTTACCTGGCCCAGCGCCGGGCTGGCGGCATGGCTGTCCAGATACAGCACGCCCACCCCCTCCCGCAATGGAATCGCCAGCACCGTGCGCAGCGCATGCGCCACCACGCTCTGCCCCAGCTCCGAGCCCAGCTTCTGCGTGTCGTTCAGCAGCAGCGCCTTGGTCGAGGCCGCCGCCCGCGCCAGGATCGAATGCGAGATGCCGCTGTCGTCGTATAGGTTCTCGCCCATGGCTGATCGCCCCGTCGCCAGGCGAAGCATCCCCTTCCCGGCACCCTCCTCGCCCGCCTCGCGCAAAAACACGAAGCCGCGCTCGGCCTGCGTCAGCCGCAGCGCGGCATCGAGCATCGCCGTCAGGATCTCCTCCAGTCCTCCCGCCGAATGCAGCCGCTGGCTGAAGTCGAGCAGCAGGCGCAAGCGGTCGAACTCGTTGCTGTCGGTCGCCGTGTCCAACTGCTGCATCTGGGTGAGAAACAGGCTGGCCGCTTCCACCGCCGGCTGAAAAACCACTTTGACGCCCGGGCAGTTGGGAAACTCAATCGTGTCGCCGGGGCTCAGCGTCTGCCGTCCAAAGAGACGCGTGCCGTTGAGCAGCGTGCCGTGCGTGCTGCCCAGATCCACCAGGTCGAAGCCGCCCCCGGCCGCCTCGATGCGCAAATGGTCGCGCGACACCTGCGGCAGTGGGATCGAAAGAGGATGTGTGGCCCGCCGGCCGATCAGAAACGGCAGCGGCGCCAGCGGAATCATCCGGTCCAGCGCCCCGATCACCGCGCGCAGTTGCGGCCCTTCCCCCGCTCCCGCCAAAGCCGTATTGGTCACGTCCGCCATCGCGTTTCTCCCGATTTTAGCAGCCCGCCGACCCCCAAGGGCAGCCGCCTGGCCGCGCACGGCCAGGCGGCGCTCTTGCAGACCGCTGGAAGCGGGCTGAGGGCGGCCGCAGGCCGGCCGAGCCCCGTGCCGATCAAATAGCCACCCGCTGCAGGATCAGCACCACCACCCCCGCTCCCGCCAGCGTCCACATGGCCGCCTCGTTGCTCCATCCCATGTGCTTGTGCCGCAGCACGCGGTTCATGACCGGTGCATTGACCACCGCCGACGCCATCGAAGCCAGCACCGTCGCCACCCCCGCCGTCATCGCCAGCAGCGTATGATGCGCCGCCATCTCTCCTACCGCCGCCGTGGCGCTGGCGCTGTTCACGGTCCCGCCCAGCACCGCCACCACGTACGCGCCGAAGTGCCCCCAGGACCGCATCGCCAAGGTCGTGGCGATCTGGATGGCGAGAAACACCAGCCCGAACTCGGCCACGCGCTTGAACGAGATCGGCGACTCCAGCTTCAACTGCTGCCCCGTCAGCGCCGCCGCCCGCGGCCGCCGCCAGATCAGGATCGCCGCCAGGATGCACATCGCCAGCAGCGCCGGCAACGCCCAGGGCAGTCCGGCCGGGGCGAAGATGGCCAGCAGGATCAGGTTGCGCGCGAACATGGCGATCGTCGCCAGCAGCGTCACCGTCACGCTGCGCTGCAGGATCGCCGCCCCGTCGCCCTCGCCGTTTTCTCCCATCCCGCGCAGCGTCGCCCCCAGCTCCAGCAGCGTCGCCGTGCTGCTCACCAGCCCGCCCAGCACCGCACTGTAGTACAGCCCCTTGGCGCTGTACAGCCGCATGAAGACGTAGTTGATGAACCCCACCGCCGCCACCACGATCACCGCCACCCACACCGTGTGCGGGTTGATCGTCTGCCAGCGGTCAATATAGCGGTCCGGCAGCAGCGGATAGACGACAAAGGCAAGCAGCCCCAGCCAGATCGCCCCGCGGATTTCGTTCGGGTGCAGCTCGCCCGCGAAGCGGTGCAACTCCAGCTTCCAGCTCAGCAGCAGCGTGGCCACAATCGCCGCCGCCACCGGCAGAAAGTAAGCGCCATCTCCGACCAGCACGCCCAGCACATAGAGCAGCAGCAGCGCCGCCGAGGTGGTGATCTCCACCGTCTCCAGCGTGCGCAGCGCACGCAGGTTGATGAAGACGATCAGCACCAGCACGCCCGCCAGCCCGGCCAGCACCAGCGGCGTGCCCACCAGCGCCGTCAGCATGCCCGCCAGCGCCACGAAGGCGCACGTGCGGATGCCGGCCTCCTTGTTCGACCACTCCCGCTCGAAGCCGACCATCAGTCCGATGGCCAGCGCCAGCGCGATGCGCGCCGCCGCCTGTCCGGTGGTGAGTGCAACCATGCCGGTAGCATACGCGATTCGCAGCGGTCTATGACTTCCCTGGCGCCGGAGATCGGGGGAGCCGACCGACGGGAGGCGCGGGGCGCAGCCCCGGGAACAGGCGGCGCGAGCCGCTACTCGGAGCGCAGAGCCTGCAGCGGGTCCACGCGCGTAGCCACCAGCGCCGGCCGCAGGCTGGCCAGCGCGGCAATCCCTACCAGCACCGCTCCGGTCGCCGCCAGCACCCAGGGATCGCTCGGCGACACCCCGAACAGAAGCCCCGACAGCAGGCGCATCAGCCACACCGAGGCCACCACCCCCGCCGCCAGCCCGATCGCTGCCAGCTTGATGCCGTATTCCAGAAACTGCTTGAGGATCACGCCCCGCTCCGCTCCCAGGGCCATGCGGATGCCGATCTCCCGCCGCTGCTGCTCCACCGCGTAGGCGAGCACGCCATAGATGCCGATCGCCCCCAGCAGCAGCGCCAGTACGGCGAACCCGCCTAGTAACTGCCCGATAAAGCGGTACGGGTCCAGCGATTCTCCCAGCACGCTCGCCAGCGGGCGCACGTTGAATACCGGCTGGTTCGCATCCACTTGCGCAAACGCCTGCCGCACCTCGCCGCCCAACGCGGGAACCCGCGCCAGTAAATGCCCGGCGCCTCCCCCGCGGATCACAAACCCCATCGAGAACCATTGGTTCACCAGCGCGTTGATGGCATCGGTGGCCTGCGCCTGCGGCAGGTAAATCGTGTACGGGGCCGGCTCGTCCACGCCGTCTTCATGCACGTCGCCGGCGATGCCGACGACCTCGGCCATCACGCTCCGGTGCTTCGGGTCCGTGTAGCCGATCATCTGTCCCAGCCCGCCCTGCTGCGGCCAGAAGTGCCGCGCCAGCCGCGCGTTCACGATCGCCACCGGCGCCCCGGCGGCGCTGTCCGACGCCGTAAATCCGCGCCCGCGCAGCAACCCGATGCGCAGCGTGGCAAAGTACCCCGGACTGACGGCCCGCCACTCGACCCCGTAGCGCCTCGGATCGTTTTCATGGCCAGGTACCTTGACCGAGTAGTTCATCGCCCGCGTCAGCGGCAGCCCGGTGATCGAGGCCGCCGAGGCGACTCCCGGCAGCCGCCGCAGGCGCTCCAGCACCGCCTCGGTGTAGCGCGTCGTGGCGGCGTCGCTTGCCGCGCGCGGCCCGGTCAGCGCCGTCTGCGCCGTCAGCACGCCGCGCAAATCAAATCCCGGGTTCACCTGGTGCAACTTCACCAGGCTCGCCGCCAGCAGCCCGGCGCCGGCCAGCAGCAGAAACGCCAGCGCCACCTCCGCCGCAATCAATACGCTGCGCGCCCGCCCGCTGCGCGTGCCTCCCGCACCTGCGGTCCGGTCCTGCAACTCCGCCTGCAGCCGCACGCGGCTGGAGTGCAGCGCCGGCGCCAGCCCGAACAGGATCGCCGCCCCCACCGTCACAGCTAGGGTGAACAGCAGCGCCGTCAAATTCAGATGCCCCGTCAGCGGCAGCGCGAACTGCGCCGGAGTCATCCGGCCCAGCGACGGCACCGCCCACCAGGCCAGCAGCCACCCCAGCACTGCGCCCATCCCCGCCAGCAGCACGCTCTCGGTCAGCAATTGCCGTACGATGCGCCGCCGCCCGGCGCCCAGCGCCGCCCGGATGGCCATCTCCCGCCCCCGCCCGCTCGCCCGCGCCAGCAGCAGGTTGGCGATGTTGGCGCAGGCAATCAGCAGCACCAACCCCACCGCGCCCAGCAGCAGCAGCAGCGGCGTCTCGGTGCCCTCGGCCACCGTGGCGTGCATGCTGCGCACGCCCCAATCCATGTGCGCGCCGATCTGGGGATAGACCTGATGAAAGCTCGCATCGAGCGCCGTCAGGTTGGCCTGCGCCTCGGCCAGCGTCACCTGCGGCTTCAGCCGGGCAATGAAGTCCAGGTTCGGCCCCAGCGGCGCCAGGGATGCCACCGTCGGCTGCAGGTCGGTCCACAGTTGTGCCGGTTCGGCATTGAGTTGGTTTTGGATCGGCGTCTCAAAGCTCTTGGGCATGATGCCGATGACGGTGTACTCGCGCCCGTTCATCTGGAACGTCCGCCCCAGCGCTTCCGCGCTCCCGCCAAACTGCTTCTGCCACAACCCGTAGCTGAGGATGGCCACCTGCGGCGCCCCCGGCTCGTCGTCGGCAGGGCTGAAGTCCCGCCCGCGCCCCGGCGCCACCCCCCAGACCCGGAAAAATCCGTGCGTCACCTCCACCGCGAACACCCGTACCGCCCCTCCGCCGGCCGTCAGGTTCGAGTAGCCGGCCGAGTTGACCACCGCGGTATTGGCAAACACCCTCTGCTGCTGCGCCAGGTACAGCGCTTCGTGACTATCCAGGTTGTAGACAAACTGCCCGTGCTGCAGGTGCGTGACTTCGACGATTCGCTGCGCCTTGGGGTAGGGAAGCGGTTCGACCAGCATGGGCGCCACCAGGCTGAAAATCGCGGTATTGGCCCCAATCGCCAGACCCAGCGTCATGACCGCGATGGCGGCAAACCCCGGCGCCCGCCTTAACTGTCTCCAGGCGTATACCCAGTCCCCCATATCCTCTTATACCGCCGCCGGCCGAAAAGGTTCCCGGCTTTAATGAAGGCTTACTTGAATCCCCGTGCTGTACTGGAGCGAGTTCTTCAGAAATCCCGGCTGCGGGTTGTTCAGGTAGTTGTCCACAATGGTGAAGTTCAGGCTCAGCATCTTGTACACCGGCAGCGCCCACGCGCTCATGCCCGACATCTGGTAAGCGACCCCCTTCGTGATGCTCGGCGTGATGCTGACGCTCTGCGTCCATATAATTTTCCGCAGTTGCTGCCGCAGCGTCTCAGTCAGGCTCGTCGCCAGAAACCGCTCGTTGGCGGCGGAGAGGAACTCCTGCCGTGTCCAATGCAGGTCGGCTTTCAGGGCGAGTTGCGTCGCCGCCGTGTCCTTCACCTTCCAGCCGATGCCGCCGCCGTAGGCCTGCTGCAACTGCAGCCCTTGCGCGTCGTTGTGGTCCAACTCGGCGTTGGCGAACAAAAACAGCTTCGCGTTCAGATCCTCGTCCTGTTCGAGCGCGGCGGTGAAAATGCTGGTGCGCACGGTCGGCGTGTTCGGCTGCGACAACTTCCCATAGCTGCTCTGAAAGCTGAACTGCGTGTTCGACTTCTGCTGCATCCATCCCAGCTCGGGCACGGGCCGCTGCAGTGCGATCTGCGTGGTATAGCTGGTCGAGTCTTGCGTGGCGCTGACGCGGCTGAAGCCGCCCACCAGTTGCCCCCGCCAGCTCTGCCACAAGCGCGGACGCGCGGTGACGGCGCTCTTGTAAAGCTTGGGCGTGACGACCATGCGCACCGCGCCCGCGGGCACAACCTCCGATGGCACGCTGGCGACCGCGCTCAACACGATCACGTTGCCGTTCTGCACCAGCAGCATGCCGCGGTACATCTTGCCGTCCGCGGTGAGGACCACGAACGCCGTCCCGGTGTGCAGCTCGCGGATGTTCTTCCAGGGGACGGTCACGTTCTTGGCCATGGTGCTGGCAAACACCACGCCCTTGCTGTCGGCGCGCTGGAGCGAGCCGGTCAGTTGATCACCGTTGGTGAAGGTCAAGCGATCGTTCGCTGCGGGTTTCGCCTGCGCTTGCATATCTGCCGCGCATCCCAGCACGAGACACAGCAGCACCCACATCCACACCCAGTTACGCATCCATCAATTTTCGCAGAAGTTCGCTCAGTTGCGCCCTCTCGGTGTCGCTTAAGCGCTGCAATTGTTCCTTCTCCATCTGCCGCGCCCGTCGCCGCGCGCGCGTGTGCAGCCTCTTGCCGGCAGGCGACAGCGTGATTAAATGCACCCGCCGGTCGCGCGCATCCCGCTTGCGCTCGATCCATCCCCGCCGCTCCAGCGCATCCACCACGGGCACCATGGAGCTGGGGTCGAGCCCGCAGGTCTTGGCCAGCTCGCGCTGCGGGCACGCCCGCTCACGCACCATCGAGAGCAGAAAGAACTCCCGCGGCGCCAGCTCCAGCGGCGCGAGCGCCTTCGCCAACTGCTGCCGCAGCAGCGAGAAAAACCGCCAGTGGGCAAAGGCTTCGGTCTCCACTTCTCCCCTCATTTATAAGGTCCTCTGGAATAGCCACGTCGCCCCGCCGATCATCAGCGCGCTGATCAGCGTCAGCACCCACAGATCGTGCGTGATGGCGATCAGCCCGCCCTGCTTCAGCAGCAGGCTGCGGAAGGCGTGGACGGCGTAGTAAAACGGATCCACCTTGGCGATGGCGCGCAGCCATGCGGGAAACCCGGAGATCGGATACACCGCCCCGCTGGGGAAAAACAGCAGCGTGTTCAGCACCCCGAAGATCGCCCGCGGCACCAGCGGATCGCTGATCCGCACCATCAGGAAAAACATCATCCCGATCAGCGCCACCGACGTCAGCGCCGTCACCAGCAGCAGTCCCGTGATGCGCATGGGCGCGAACAGGTCGGGCACGCCGGCCAGCATCGCCCCCACGATCAGCGTCACCAGCCCGGCCAGAATGCCCTTGATCGTCCCCGCCAGGTTGAAGCCCAGGATCAGCTCCCACTTCGTGATCGGCGTGACCAGATATCCCTCGTGCAGACCGCGCGACTTGTCGTCAATGTAGAGAATCCCGCCCCCGATCATGGCCGTGATGAAGATGGCCAGCGTCACCGAGCCCGGCAGCAGGTACTTCATATAGCTCGTGAACGGATACACCTCGACCGTATCCAACTGCACCTGTCCCGGATCGCGCGAGGCCACCACCGGCGCGTTCAGGCTGTCCACCATCTCCGCCATGGTCGCGCCCACCCCGCCCGCCTGGGCGCGGTCGGTGTTGTCGGTGATCAGCGCCAACTGCGGGTTCTGCTTCTCCAGCACGTCGCGCGAGTAGTGAATGGGAATGATGAGCACCGCGCCCACCCGGCCCGCGCGCAGCGCCTCGAGCGCCGAGCCCTGGTCCGGGTACAGTTGCGGCAGGAACGTCTTCTCGTTGGCGGCCACGGCGCGCAGCTTCTGCCGTACCTCGACCGCCGCCGGACCGTGGTCGAGGTTCACCACCCCCAGCGGCACGTTGCGGATGTTGCCGCCGAAGGCGTTGCCCAGAATGATGAGCTGCACCAGCGGCAGCACCAGCGCCGCCATGATCAGCGACGGGCTGCGCCGGAACTTGCGCAGATCGCGTTCCACGATGGCCAGCGCGCGCGTGAGCATCATTTCGCCGCTCACTCCAGCCCGTGCCCGGTGAAGTGCAGAAACACGTCGTCCAGCGTCGTGCTCTGCACCGCCAGGCTGCGCAGCTCGCGCTGTTCGCGCCGCGCCAGGTCCATGATCGCCTCCGCCGCCGCCGGCCCGCGGTCGCTGGCGATGCAGTACATCCCGGGTCCCGCCGATTCCGCGTGCGCCACCAGCGGCAGCGCCTCCAGCGTTCTGACGCCGCCCTCCAGATCAGGCACAAACCGCACCTCGATGCGGCTCGCCCCCGGCACCGCCGTCTTCAGCGCCAGCGGCGTATCCAGCGCCACCAGCCTTCCCTGGTCCACGATGCCGATGCGGTCGCACAGCTTGTCTGCCTCGTCCATGTAATGCGTGGTCAAAAACAGCGTCAGCCCGCGTGTGTCGCGCAGCGTTGCGATCATCTCCCACACCGAGGCGCGCGACACCGGATCCAGCCCCGTCGTCGGTTCGTCCAAAAACAAAATCTCAGGCGCATGCACCAGCCCGCGCGCGATCTCCAGCCGCCGCCGCATCCCGCCCGAGAGCGTGCGCGCGAACGCCTGCGCCCGGTCGCTCAACCCCACCGCCTGCAGCTGCTCCTGAGTCACCTGCTGCCGCCGCGCCCGCGGCAGCCCGTACAGCCGCGCGTGAATCGAGAGGTTCTCCGCGCACGTCAGGTCCGGGTCGCTGGTGATGTTCTGCGGAATCACCCCAATGCGCATCCGCACCGCGTCCGGCGCCTCGGTCACGTCGTGCCCGGCTACCGTCGCCGACCCTGCCGTCGGCGGAATCAGCGTTGTCAGCATCCGGATCAAGGTGGACTTGCCCGCTCCGTTCGGCCCCAGCAGCCCGAAGATCTCCCCCCGCCCGACCGTGAAGCTCACGCCCTTGACCGCCTCCAGCGCCCCAAAGTTTTTGCGCAGCGCCTTGACTGCAATCGCCGCGTCCGCCATCATGACTTTCCTTCCGGCAGCAGCACCCAGGCCGTCATGCCCAGCGGCAGCTCGCCCTGCGGGTTGTTGACCTTCACACGGATGCCCACCGTCTTGATGTCCCTCTTCGCCCGGCTCACGTCCCGCTGCGTGGCGAAATCCGCCTCGACCGCCTTGTAGATCACCGGCCCGTGAAGCAACTGCCCCGAGGGCAGCCGCACCGTCAGCACCTGTCCCATGCGCACGCCGGGGGCGTAGGTCTCGGCCACATCGGCGTCAACCCAGGTGTCGCTCAACTGAAAAATCGTGGCGATGGGGCTGCCCGGCGTCACCACCTCGCCCTCGCGCGCCGCCCGCAGCGTGATGATGCCGTCCACCGGCGCCACCACGCGCGTAAACCCCAGTTGCGCCTCCGAAGCCGCCTGCGCCGCCGCCGCCTGGCGCGCCGCCGCCTCCAGCGCCGCCGTCTGCTGCCGCTGCACGCCCAACTGGCGCATTTGCGCCCGCGCGTCGTCCACCCCGGCCGCCGCTGCCGCCGCCGCGTGCCGCGCCGCAGTCACCGC
>JBOGKL010000128.1:0-5753 GCA_050745525.1 Terriglobales bacterium
GTTCCGGCGTGCCGAACTCGGTGATGGGCGCGCTGGGGCGCGTAAGCACGGGATCGGGATATTTGACGATGGGATAAATCATCAGAAGTTGCGCACCTGTTCGGCGTAGGCGGCCCAGTTGCGGCGGCACTCGAGCAGCGAATCGCCTCCGAATTTTTCCAGCACCGCCTGCGCCACCACCAACGCCACCATGGCTTCGCCGGCGACGGCGGCGGCCGGGACCACGCACACATCCGAACGCTCGTAGGCGGCCTTGACCGGCTCGCGCGTGATGAAGTCCACGCTGGCCAACGGACGGCGCAGCGTCGAGATCGGCTTCAGGTACCCGCGCACCACCAGCGGTTCGCCATTGCTGATGCCCCCCTCCAGGCCACCGGCGTGGTTGCCCGCGCGCGTGAAGCGGCGCGCGCCGGCGTCGTAGCCGATCGGGTCCTGCGCTTCCGAGCCCGGCGCCGCGGCCACCCCGATGCCGGCCCCCAACTCCACCGCCTTCACCGCCTGAATGGACATCACCGCCTGGGCCAGCCTCCCGTCCAGCCGCTCATCCCAGTTGGCGCAGGTGCCCAGACCCGGAGGCAATCCGAAGGCCTGGACCTCGAACACCCCGCCCACGGTGTCGCCCGTGCGCAAAACCTGGTCCACCTCGGCCTTCATCCGCTGCTCGCTGGCGCCGTCGAGGCAGTGCAGCAGGATCTCTTCGTGCGCCGCCAAAGCCTCAAGTGCATCTTGCGTTGCCTCAACCGCCGGATCGAGCTGCGCCCGGCCCACGGCCACGACATGGCTCAGCACCACGATCTCCAATTCCCGCAGCAGCAGTTGCGCCATGGCGCCCGCGGCGACGCGAGCTGCGGTCTCGCGGGCACTCGCTCTCTCCAGCACATAGCGCGCTTCCTTAAAGTTGTACTTGAGGGCCCCGGCCAGGTCCGCGTGCCCCGGCCGCGGGCTCGCCAGCGGACGCGCGTGTTCCCCCGCCGGCGTCTCCACCGCCAGCGTCCGTTCCCAATTCTCCCAGTCATGATTAGGAATTTCGATCGCAATGGGCGAGCCGATGGTGTAACCGTTGCGCACGCCGCTCAGGAACTGCGGCGCATCTTTCTCGATGCGCATGCGCCCGCCACGGCCGTAGCCCTGCTGCCGCCGCCACAACTGGCGTCGTACAAAAGCGGCGTCGAGCGGCACCCCGGCCGGCATGCCCGACACCAGCGCCAGCAGCGCCTGCCCATGCGATTCCCCCGCTGTCGAGAAGCGCAACATAGAAAATTCAGTGTAGACGATTCGCCGGGGCCGCGCCCTTGGCCCGCCGGCAAACCATGCGCGCACGGCTGCGAATTCCGGCGCGGCAAAGCCGCGCCGGGGCCCGCGCCAGCTATGATAGGGTGCGGAGCTCACCATTGGCCACCATCGCCCCACCGCAAGAACCGGATGAGCACCGGTGGCCGTTGCTGGACTGGATCCGCGCCCATGTGGAGGGACTGGGCGCGATCTCCATGTTTGCCGGCGCGGCGTTCCGCAACCTGTTTGCGCGTCCCTTCTACGGCGGCGACGTGGTGCTGCAGATGGATTCGATCGGCGTCGGCTCCCTGCCCATCGTTATCCTCACCGGCTTCTTCACTGGAGCCGTCATGTCCCTGCAGTTGGCCTCGACCCTCAGCCAGTATGGCCAGATTCAGCGCACCGGCAGCCTGGTCGCGCTGTCGCTGGTGCGCGAGCTCGGCCCCGTGCTGATCGGCCTGATGGTGGCGGGCCGCAACGCGGCCGGTATGGCCAGCGAGCTGGGTTCGATGACGGTCACCGAGCAAGTGGACGCCATGCGGGCGCTGGGCACCGATCCCATCAAGAAACTGGTGACCCCGCGCCTGCTGGCCACCATCGTCATGATGTTCTTCCTGGTGATCCTGGCCGATTTTTGCGGCCTGCTGGGCGGCTTCGTTTACGCCATCACGGCGCTGGGCCTCAATGCGCGTCTGTACTGGTATTCAGCCCTCCACGCCCTCGCCGGACCCGACTTGGCGCAGGGGCTCATCAAGCCGGTCGTCTTCGGCATCGTGGTCGGCATCGTAGGCTGCTACTACGGCATGACGGCGCGCGAGGGCACGCGCGGGGTGGGGCGGGCGACGACCACCGCGGTGGTCTCATCTTCAATTCTGATCATTCTTCTGGATTTCCTGATCAGCCGCGTGCTGATCGGCATCCTGGGCTCGTGAGCGCGCATGATCCTGCCGCAGCCGGTGCTGGTCGATTTCGAGCATGTGGGCTTGTCCTTCGGCCAGGAAATTGCGCTCAGCGATGTTTCCTTCCAGGTGCGCCGCAGCGAGACGAAGGTCCTCCTGGGCGAGTCCGGGGCGGGCAAGTCTGTGGTGCTCAAGCTGGCGCTGGGGCTGCTGCTGCCCGACAATGGCTCGGTGGAAGTGCTGGGTGAGCGCGTCAGCGCGCTCCCCGAGCAAGAACTCTTCGAGCTGCGGCGCCGTATCGGCATGGTGTTCCAAGAGAGCGCGCTGTTTGATTCGCTGAGCGTGCGCGAGAACGTGGCCTATCGGCTGGAAGAGGAAGGCCGGCTCGACCCGGTTGCCATCGAAGCCCGCGTGCGCGCCTGCCTCGATGCGGTCGAGATGGAAGAGGCAATTGATAAAATGCCCGCCGAGCTCTCCGGCGGCATGCAGCGGCGCGTCTCCATCGCGCGCGCCCTGGCCACCGAGCCGGAAGTCATGCTCTACGATTCCCCCACCGGCGGTCTCGATCCGGTCACGGCCACCAACATCATGGAGCAGATCATCAAACTCCGCGACGTCAAGCGCGTCACTGCGCTTCTGGTCACCCACCGGTTGCAGGACGGGTTTCTTTTGGCCACCCACCGCTGGGACCCGGCCCGCAACACGTTGTGCCCGGAGCCGGTGCAAGACGGCACCACCTCGTTTCTGGTGCTCCACCAGCACCGGGTGCTGTTCGATGGCGGCGCCGAGGAGATGCTGCATAGCCCCGAGCCGTACTTGCGGGAGTTTCTGCGGCACTAAGCGGGGACCGCGCCAACCGATGGAGGCAACGTTTATGAGTCAGAAGGATCTTGCCGAGCGTCTGCGCCAACTGCACCATGGCTCCGGGCCCGTCGTATTGGCCAACTGCTGGGATGTAGGCAGCGCGCGGCTGCTTGCCGAAGCCGGCGCGCCCGCGGTTGCGACCTCGAGCGCTGCCATTGCCAACACCTGCGGCTATGCCGATGGCGAACGCATCCCGCGCGCGGAAATGATGGCCGTGGTGGCGCGCATCGCCCGCGCGCTGTCCATTCCCGTGAGCGCGGACTGCGAAGGCGGCTACAGTCGCGACCCCAAGGAGGTGGGCGAGACCGCACGCTTGGTGCTCGCCTCTGGCGCCGTGGGCATGAACCTCGAAGACAGCGAGGCGGACGAAACCCGCCTCGTGCCGCTGGAGTTGCAACTGGAAAAAATCCGCGCCGTTCTCGCCGCCGCCGCCGCGGCCCAGATTCCGCTGGTGCTGAACGCCCGTGTGGACGCCTTCTTCCTGTACGCCAATCCTCCCGCCGACCCCTTCGCGGAAGCCGTGCGCCGCGCCCAAGCCTACCGCGCCGTCGGCGCCGATTGCATTTTCGTGCCCGGCCTGCGCGACCTGGTGACGATACGGCGCCTGCTCGAGGCCAGCCCCGGACCGCTGAACATCCTTGCCGGCGCCGGATGCCCCAGCGTGGGCGAGCTGGCGCAGGCCGGCGTACGCCGTGTCAGTCTCGGTTCGCAGCCTTACCTCGCCGCGCTCGGCCTCCTGCGCCACCTCGAAGCCGAGCTGCGCGGGCCCGGCACCTTCACCTCCGTAGCGGGCTCGCTTCCCTACGCCGAAGTCAATGGTTGGTTCCGCTAGCGCGGACTGCACGGGGCGTCGTGCTAGGCAATGGCGAGCCGCTGCGGCGAAATGCGCTCGCCGGGCAGAATGATCCCCGTGAGATTGAGCGGATCAGCCGGCGGCGCCGGCCGCGCCGCGAGCGGCGTCCTCGCCGGGACAGCCGCGCCCGCGTGCGCGGCGAGGGCTTCATGCGCTTGCGGCAGCGCGAACTGCTCGCCCGCAAAGCCCGAAACGAAGCGTCCCCCGCGAATCAGCCCGCGCGCCTCCAGCCGCCGGCAGGCGAGCAGCACTTCGTACCAGGGCAGCGCGCAGGCTTCGCGCTCCAGTAGCGCCTTGAAGATCACCCCATAGCGGCGCAGCCAGAGCTGTGCCTGCTTTTCGGCCAAATCCATCCGCACCGCCTCGTCGCTCAGGTCGGGCGCGGGCGAGGGCGCGAGCAGCGCCCAGCGTCCGGGGCTATGGCGCGGCCGCGCGTTGCGGGCGGTGCCGGATCGCCGCTTGGGATCCAGAAAGGCGCGCAGGTTGTCGAACCCGTCGGCGGTGGCCAATCCAGCCGCGACCAGCTCCCACAGCGCGTCTTCCAGTTGGCTGGCGACCAGTCCCGGCGGCAGCAGGTCGGCAAAAAAGCTCGCGCCCCGCTGCCGCAAGTGCCCCAGGACCGTGGCTGCATTCGGGCTCAGCGCGTTCACGTCCGGCGCCCAGCCGCAGGCCGCCGGAAGCCACGCAGCCTCCTGGCGCCGGAAAAACGTCAGCGGAGAGTTTCGTGCCGGCGTGGTGCGGTGGCCGCCACCCGGCGCCAGGCGAGCCCACGTGAACGCGCCCGAGAGGCAGAGTTGGTCGAGAAATTCCGGCTCGTAATCGGCCACGCGCGCCGGCAGAAGGTGCTGCTCCCACGCCTGCGCCGGCGCTTCAAAGCCTTGCAGTTGCTCGAGCACCGCCTCCAGCCCGCGCACGCCGTGCAGCCGCGTGCCGGCCTCCAGATGCTGCCAGCGCCGCAGAAACGCATAGAACACCGCCGGCGACACCATTGACACCGCGGCGCGGCGGTGTTCCCGCATGCGCCGGTGAATCCGCGCCAGCAGCCCACGTTCGCACCAGGCGCCGCCCTCACATCGCAGCACGCGCCCCTGCCCCTCAAGCGCCAGCAGCGCCGTTGCGACCGCGGCCTCCGGCAGACCCAGTCGCGCCGCCAGCGCTGTCGCCGTCACCGGCCCCACGATCTCCATCCACCCGCCCACCAGCCGCTCCAGCGCCGCTTCTTCCGGCGCCGGCGCGGCGGCGGCAAACTCGACGCCGCCCCAAACCGCTCCCGCCAGTCCGCCTGTCGCTGCCTCCCCGCGCAGCAGCGGCACGCGCTCAGTGGCGGCCCAGCCCTCGCGGTAGGCGAAGATGCGGCCCTCCCGGCGCAACTCCTCCAGCCACCCGCGCCAGATGTCTGCGATCTCCGCGTCCGGCCAGTACAGTGTCGACAGCAACAGGTCATGCACTTCCTCCGCCGACTGCGGCTGCGGCCACGCCTCGGCGCACACCGCGGCCACGGCCGCTGCGTCGAGTTGTCCCGGTGCGGCGGCCGCGGCCGTCGCGCCCAGATGCACCGCGCGTGCACGCCGCTCCTCGAGCGGTGCGTCGTCGAGGAACCCATACGGACCGATGTTGAGAATCTCCTGCGCCAGCCCGGAAGGCGCCGGCGTATCCACCGCTGAAACCGTGATCGCGCCCGAGGCCAGCGCGCCCAGCACCCCGCGCAACCCGTCCACGTCGAGAAACTCGTGCAGGCAGTCGCGCATGGTCTCCTGCACGTAGGGATGCGCAGGAATCTCCAGGTCCTCGCCGCCGTGATTGTCCTGGCAGCCCACCTGCATCGGGAAGGCCGCGGCCAGCAGGTCCTCCGCGCGCATGCGCTG
>JBOGKL010000129.1:0-1774 GCA_050745525.1 Terriglobales bacterium
GCCGTCCGCTGCTGGTGCTGTTCCTGGGGAGCACGCTGGGCAATTTTGATCCCCCCGCTGCCGCCAATTTTCTCGCCCAGTTGCGCCGCTCGTTGCTGCCCGGCGATGGTCTGCTGCTCGGCCTCGATCTGGTGAAGCCCGCCGCACAACTGCGCCGGGCCTACGACGATCCCGCCGGCGTCACCGCGGCCTTTAATCGCAACCTGCTGGCGCGGTTGAACCGGGAGTTGGGCATGGACTTTGATCTATCCGATTGGCAGCACCGCGTGAGATATCGCGCCCGCGAGCGCCGCATTGAGATGCATCTGCGCGCGCGCCGCCCGGCGCTGGTGCATCTTCCCGGCGGCGAAACGGTGGCTTTTGAGCGCGGCGAAACCATCCGGACCGAGAGCTCGCACAAATTCCGCCTGAGCGATATTGAGGGGTTGCTCGCACGTGCCGACTTCCACCCTGCCCGGCAATGGTGCGATCCCGCCTGGCCGTTTGCCGAAACCCTCGCTGTCATTTGATTGGCCGCGGGGCCCCAGCCTGGCCGAGCGTCTCCTAATCTGATGGACCGACCGGCCGATAGCCCGATAGACTTAACTATGCTCGAGTTTCCGCTGCCCGAGGCCCTCACCTTCGACGACGTTCTGCTGCAGCCGGCCTATTCGGAAGTCCTGCCCACCGAGGTCGAGACGGCGACGCGCATGAGCCGCCATATTCACCTGAACATTCCGATTCTCTCGGCCGCGATGGACACGGTCTCCGAGGCGCGCCTGGCGATTTCTCTCGCCCAACAGGGCGGCCTGGGCGTGATTCACCGTAACCTCAGCATCGAACGCCAGGTTGAGGAAGTGGACAAGGTCAAGCGCTCGGAAAGCGGGATGATCGTGGACCCGATCACCATGGAGCCGGAGCAAAGGATCGCCGATGCGCTCGAGGTCATGCGCAAGTACAAGATCAGCGGCTTGCCCGTCACCCGCCAAGGCAAGCTCGTCGGCATTTTGACCAATCGCGACCTGCGTTTTGAAACCCGCACCGACGTCCCCATCGGCGACGTGATGACCAAATCCAACCTCATTACCGTGCCCGTGGGCACCACCCTGCAGGAAGCCGAAGCCATCCTGCACCGCCATCGGATTGAGAAGCTGCTCGTGGTGGATAAGTCCGGCATACTCAAGGGTCTGATCACGGTAAAAGACATTCAGAAAAAACTGAAGTACCCGCAGGCGGCCAAGGACGGCCAGGGCCGTCTGCGCGTGGCGGCGGCGGTGGGAGCCACCGGCGATTTCCTGGAGCGGGCGCAGGAGCTGGCGGCAAAAAAGGTGGATGTGGTCGCCGTGGATACGGCGCACGGCCACTCCCAGCGCGTGCTCGAAGCGGTGCGCAAATTGAAGGCTGCACTTTCTGACATTGACGTGATTGCCGGCAACGTGGGCACCTACGAAGGCGCGCGCGACCTGATAGAAGCCGGCGCCGATGGCATCAAGGTCGGCATCGGACCCGGCTCGATCTGCACCACGCGCGTGGTGACCGGCGCGGGCGTCCCGCAAATTACCGCCATTGCCAATGCCGTGCGCGCCAGCATGGCCGCCGATAGTGATCCGGCGCGCCGCGTGCCGGTCATCTCCGATGGCGGCGTAAAATATTCCGGCGACATCAGCAAGGCCATCGCCGCCGGCGCCAGCGCGGTCATGATCGGCAGCCTCTTCGCCGGCACGCACGAAAGCCCCGGCGAAATCATCCTCTACCAGGGCCGGTCCTTTAAGAGCTATCGCGGCATGGGGTCACT
>JBOGKL010000130.1:0-4094 GCA_050745525.1 Terriglobales bacterium
CCTTGCCGCTCGGGGCTTGCAAGTTGGTTTAAACTTAAAAATTGCGGCTCTGCGCCGCACCCTCCCCGCGGAAGAGGATTATTTTGGCCATTGACGACAATGACGATATAAGCAAGCTGGTCCACACCGGCAAGAAACGCGCCTACCGGAACGAGGACGAATCGGGTGAATTGTCCGAGGAAGTCCATTCCTCCGACGATCTTGACGAGTTGATGACCCGCTTCGGGCATCGCCCCGGCGTCGAGGCCATTGAGGAAAGCGAGGGCGAGCGGGAGCCCGCCGTCGCGGACGAGGAAGAGATCGAGCTCGACCTGACCCCGGGCGCGCTCGAAAAAACCAACGACCCCGTGCGCATGTACCTGCGCGAAATGGGTACCGTGCCCCTGCTCACGCGCGAGGGCGAAGTGGAGATCGCCAAGCGCATCGAGCGCGGCCAGTTGCGCGTGCTCAAAGCCCTCTCCCGCTCCCCCATCGTCATCAAGGAGCTGCTGGCCGAGGGCGAGCAGTTGCGCCAGGGCGAGCGCGGGGTCAAGGAGTTCGTCCCCGTGGATATCGAAGAGGACGAAATCTCCGAAGAAGTCCTGCAAAAGCGCCGCCGCGAAGTGCTGACGCACATGGATCAAATGGCGCAGCTCTACAAACGCTGCGAGCAGGCCGAGGAAAAATTCCAGCACCTGCCCAAAAAGGGCGCCGAACACCACCGCGCCCAATACCATCTCTCCCGCGCCCAGGTCGATCTCTCGCGCCTGATCCGCGGCATGGGCTTTACCGTGGTTGCGCGCAAGCGCCTCACCGACCACCTCTTCCACGTGGTGGACCAGATTCGTCCGCTCGAGGTGCAGTGGACGCGCCTGGAGCGCAAAATCGAGGGCACGCGCGGCGCCGAGGCCCTCAAGGAACTGCGGCGCGAACAACGCCAGGTCCGCGAGCAGATTTCCCTCATCGAGACCAACGCCGGCGCCTCCACCGCCGAGCTCAAGCGCACCCGTGCCACCATCGTCGTCGGCGAGCACGAGGCCGAGCAGGCCAAGCGCGAGTTGATCGAGGCCAACCTCCGCCTGGTCGTCTCCATCGCCAAGAAGTACACCAATCGCGGCCTGCAGTTCCTCGACCTCATTCAGGAGGGCAACATCGGCCTCATGAAGGCCGTGGACAAATTCGAGTACCGCCGCGGCTACAAGTTCTCCACCTACGCCACCTGGTGGATCCGCCAGGCCATCACGCGCGCCATTGCCGATCAGGCACGCACCATCCGCATCCCCGTGCACATGATCGAGACCATCAACAAGCTCATCCGCACCTCGCGTCAACTGGTGCAGGAACTCGGGCGCGAACCCACCAGCGAGGAGATCGCCAAGCGCATGGAGATCCCGGTGGCGAAAGTCCGCAAGGTGCTCAAGATCGCGCAGGAGCCGATTTCGCTGGAAACCCCGATCGGGGAAGAGGAGGATTCGCATCTCGGCGACTTCATCGAAGATCGCGCCGTCATCTCCCCCTCCGACGCCGTCATCAATGTCAACCTGAAGGAGCAGACCTCGCAGGTGCTCAAGACGCTCACCCCGCGTGAGGAAAAGGTGGTCAAGATGCGCTTCGGCCTTGACGACGGCAGCGAGCACACGCTCGAGGAAGTGGGCCAGTCCTTCGCCGTCACGCGCGAGCGCATCCGCCAGATCGAGGCCAAGGCGCTGCGCAAGCTCCGCCATCCCTCCCGCAGCCGCAAGCTGCGCGCCTTCGTCGAGAGCCTGGTCGAGTAGGTTTGGGGAGGCGCATGCGTTCCGACGGCCGCGCGCTTCTTCCAGTGCTCGTGGCCGTCCTCGTCATCGGCCTCATCGTCGGCGCCGGTTTCGGCTGGACGATGGCCCGCCGCTCCCATCGCACAGCGCAGCTTTCCAACGCCCGCAACGAACTGGCCGCCTCGATCTCCGCTGCCGAGCGCAAGGTGAGCCCGGCGGTGGTGACGCTCGACGTCGCCGGCCGCCTCATCCACGCTCCCGGCCAATTGCGCCTGAACGGCGCCCAACCTTCTCCTCCCCGCCTGAGCCACAGCCAGGGCACGGGCCTGATCGTGGACCCGCGTGGATACATCGTCACCAACCGCCACGTGGTGCGCCGCGCCGCCCGCATCGCCGTGCACCTCAATGGGGACGAGCGCACCTACTACGCGAAGCTTGTCGGTGAGGATGCGGAAACCGATCTGGCCGTGGTGAAGATCACCGTGCCCCGCCCTTTGCCCACCGCCGCGCTGGCCGATTCGGCCCGCGTGGATGTAGGCGATTGGGTGGTGGCCATAGGCAGTCCGTTCGGCCTGTCGGACACCGTGACGGCCGGCATTGTCAGCGCCCTGCATCGCGCCATGGACCCGCGCCGCCAGTTTGCCGAGTTCATTCAGACCGATGCCCCCATCAACCCCGGCAACAGCGGAGGCCCGCTGGTGAATCTAGCCGGAGAGGTGGTGGGCATCAACACGGCCATTTACACCGAATCGGACAGCTATTCCGGCATCGGCTTTGCCCTGCCCAGCGACATCGTGCGCCGCGTCGTGCCCGAGTTGATCCGCCAGGGACATGTGACGCGCGCTTCCATCGGCGTGTACTTTGAGAGCAAGCTCAGCTCCGCCGTCCGTCGCATCTACGGCCTGAACTCAGGCGTGCCGATCACCCAGGTCGTCCCCAACGGCCCGGCGGCCAAGGCCGGACTCGTGGCCGGCGACGTGATCACCTCGTTCAACGGCGTGCCCATCAGCAGCGCCGTCGCGCTGATCCACGCCGTCGAGTTCTATCCGGTGGGCACCACCGCGCGCATCGGCTTTCTTCACGACTCCCAACCGCGCACGGCCCCGCGTCAGGTAATAGTCACGGTCGCTGACCGCGACCACCTCTATGCCAGCGCCCCAGCGCCGCGCAAACCGACGCCTGCAGCCGCGGCGCGTCCCGCCGCCGCGCAAACCGAAGCCGAGTTCGGCATGGCGCTAGAGACCGACGGCAAGGGCCGGGGCGTGCGCGTGATGGCGGTGGCGCCGGATTCCTTTGCCGACCACATCGGCATCAACGCCGGCGATCTGATTCTAGAAATCAACCGCCGCCCCATCTCCAACCGCCGCGCCTGGGACGCATTCGCCTCGCATCTTGCCCCCGGCAGTGACGTAGCGATGCTCTTGCGCCGCAGCGGACGCCAAGGCGGCTCCAGCCGCTGGCTGGTAGGCGGCATCGTCCCACCCCCGCTGATGGCGGCCGCGGCCGGTCAGGGAGGAGGAGGCCAGCCATGACGGCCTTCCTGCTTTTCCTGGCGCTGTTCATCCCGCCCCACAAGGCGCATAAACCAACCCCGCGCCATCACCGCGCCCACCACGCGGTCACGCATCGCGACGAGGGCATCAGCGCCAAGCGCGCCACGCAGATTCAAGGCGCCCTGGTCCGCACCGGCTATATGCGCCATGCCAGCGGCCACTGGGACGCTTCGACCGCCGCCGCCCTGCGCCAATACCAGCGCGACCACCACTGGCAAACCCGCTTCGTCCCCGACGCCCGCGCCCTCTACGCCCTCGGCCTGGTCACCGGCGCCACCACCCAGACCGCCAACTCCGGCCCCTACTAGTCGTTCTTTCGCGTCGTGTTCGGCGGCACGGTCCACGAAAGCTCCACGAACCACCTAGCGATCAGCATCGCAACCTCATGCTTCGTGTTGCAGCCGGGCCGTGCCAGTCGCAAGGTGTTGCGGGCCCCTCGTTGAGGTCGAATGAAAGGATAGTGACATCGCGTGCTTGCGCAGCTACGAAATCATCTACACGCCAATGCGTCATTTCGTTCCATTCATGAACGCCGGTACGCGGGCAAGAATTCGCATTGCGCCTGGACCAGTGTTCGGGGGGACGTCACCTGCGCCGCCATCAGCCTGCCCATCCACTGCGGCCAGATGCGCTCCAACGTCAGGGATGAATCATTTGGACAAAAGGCGCACCCGTCGCGCCCGTATTCTGTCGAGTGGGCCTCCGACACAATTCCATTCCATTCCATTCTGAGCGGCTGTCTGCCATTTATGAAACTCAGGCGATAACTGCAGGTATTTTGTGGCTCGTAACCGATGCCGTCCTAGTG
>JBOGKL010000131.1:0-25899 GCA_050745525.1 Terriglobales bacterium
GCGCCAGCCAGGTGGGCAGCGCGCCGGCGAAGTGCTCGATCAGGATGCCCAGAAAACGCTCCACCGAACCGAACAGCGCCCGGTGGATCACCACCGGCGTGCGCGGCTGGTTGTCGCGGTCGGTGAACTCGAGCTCGAACCGGCGCGGCTGGTTGAAGTCCAACTGCACCGTGCCGCACTGCCATTGCCGCCCCATGCTGTCGTGCACCATGACGTCAATTTTGGGGCCGTAGAACGCTCCCCCTCCGGCCTCGACGGTATAGGCCAGCCCCAGCCGCTCGAGCGCCTGGCGCAATCCGCTTTCGGCTTTTTCCCACAGCGCCGCTTCTCCCATGGCGCTTTCCGGCTTGGTGGATAGCGTAATCGAGTAGCGCAGCCCGAAGAACGAATAGATCAACTGCAGCAGCTCCAGCACGCGCACGATCTCGTCCTGAATCTGGTCCTCGTGCAGGTAGATGTGGGCGTCGTCCTGGCTGAACACCCGCGCCCGCATGAGCCCATGCAGCGCGCCCACAGGTTCGTTGCGGTGCAAGAGCTGGCCCTGGGAGATGCGCAGCGGCAGCTCGCGGTAGCTGTGCTGCCGGGTCTTGTAGTAGAGCATGGTGTCGGGGCAGTTCATGGGCTTGAGCGCCATGGCCGCTTCCGGTTCCTCGCCCGCCCCCGCCTGCACCAGGAACATGTCTTTCTGAAAATGCTCCCAGTGTCCCGAGGTCTCGAACAGTTCCTTGCGGTAGATCACCGGATTCATGATCTCGATATAGCCGGCCTTCTTGTGCGTCTCCCGCCACAGCCGCCGCAATTCCTCGCGCACCACGAGGCCGCGCGGATGCCAGAAGGGGCAGCCGCCCGACCAGGGATGGAAGCTGAACAAATCCAGTTGCAGCCCGAGCTTGCGGTGGTCGCGCGCCTTCGAGTCCTCGAGAAACTGCAGGTACTCGGCCAGTTCCGCCTCGGTCTCCCACGCCGTGCCGTAGATGCGCTGCAGCATCTGCCTGTGCTCGTCGCCGCGCCAATAGGCTCCGGCCACCGACAGCAGCTTGAAGTGTCCGCAGACGCCGCCCTGGGCCACATGCGGCCCGGCGCACAGGTCCACGAAACGGTCCTGCTTGTAGAGCGAGACGTCGGCGTCGGCGATGCCCTCGATCAGCTCGATCTTGTACGGCTGCTTCCACTCCCGGAACAGCTCCAGCGCTCGCTCGCGCGCCAGCTCGCTGCGGTAAAACTGCGGGTTGCGCGCCACGATCTTGCGCATGCGCTTTTCGATCTCGGGCAGGTCGGCGTCGGTGAGCGCGCGCGACAGCTCCATGTCGTAGTAGAAGCCGTTGTCAATGGGCGGGCCGATGGCGAGCCGGGCGTCGGGAAAAATCTCGCGCACCGCCTGCGCCATCACGTGCGAGGCCGAGTGCCGGATGCGCCGCAGCCGCTCCGGGCGCGGCATCTCCGCCGGCGGTTCGTTCGCCTTCCACTCCAGTCCCTGCAGTATCTCCTCAGCTACGGGCATAGGCTCCAGTTTAGCCGAGCCGCCGGACGATGCTGCGGGTGGGCTCGGGCGTGATGCTGCGCGCCAGGCTCAGTCCCCAGGACCCGCTTCCGGTGAGATGTTACCACCACGCCCCACCACGGTACACTTGGAAGGATGACCATCGAGGAGATGTTGCGCAGCGGTTCGGTGCGCACCGCCGACAACGGCCTCATGTACGCCATTCTGGCCGAGGAGGGCGTCGCCGAGCCGCGCGGCCTGGACCACATGGTGGAAGCCGTGCCGCGCGCGCTCACGCCGATGCTCGGCCGCGCCGTGTGCTACTTCGTGCCCTGGCTGTTCAAGCACCGCCGCAGCATCCTGATTGGCCTGACGCCGGCGGCGGAGGGGGAAACCCGCAAGGAGTTGTGTCATCACCTCGACATCAAGCCCAGCGGCAACCTGCTGCTGATCAGCCTCAAGTTTTATGAACATGACTCCTATGGCCTGGCCATGGAGTTTTTCGACAAGATCGCCTACCTGGCCGCGCTCGAGTCCCCCGACAGCAGCGAGTTCGAGAGCCTGTTGCGCCGGCAGATGGATAGCGGCAAGACCGGCGAGCTCACCCCAGAAGCCTGGGAGTGGCGCACCGCCCACGCCGAGGCCAAGCCCGAAGCGAAGGAGGAAGCCTGGCGCAACTATCGCCGCTCCGCCCAAGCCGACGCCCTGGGGCTGTACATGGCCGCCATGTTCACCGATATTTTTTACGAAGACCTGTTTGAACCCGAATCGGGCTACCCCCCCCTCGACCCCGCCCTCGTGCATGATCGCGTGCGCTCGGTCGAGCATCTCTATCCCGCCAACCGGGGCTACGGCTTGCAAATCGTACGCCAGCGGCCGCGCCGCCGCCGCCCCGCCGCGGGCGCCAATCGCTAATCTGTTCCCTGGAGCCTCTTGTGCCTGACCAACCCTTTCTCCAAGTTCCCGGCGCCGGGCCGGTGGATGCCCGCGCCAAGGCCGCCCACCTGGCCACGCCCATCCGCCCCATTGACTACGACCACATCACCACCGTCGCCGATCTGGTCACGGCCATGAGCGGCGCCTCCATCCAGGCGCGCAACCTGGGCCGCTGCGCCGAGGTGCTCGACAACCTTTACGCCGACCCCGACCGCCCCACGGTGATGCTCGGCCTGGCCGGTCCGCTGATTGCCGCCGGTCTGCGCAAGGTGCTGCGCGACCTGGTCGCCGGCGGCTTCATTGACGTCATCGTCTCCACCGGCGCCATTCTCTACCAGGACATCTACCAGGCGCGCGGTTTCGATCACTACGTGGGCGATCCCAACGCCAACGACCCCGAACTGCGCGAGCTCATGATTGACCGCATCTACGACACCTACGTGGATGAGGAGAAGTTCATGGAAACCGACTCCTGGCTGGGTCACGTGGCCGACGAACTTCCGCCCGGCAATTATTCCTCGCGCGCCTACCTCGATTTCGTGGCCTCCAAGCTCGACGACGACAACTCCATCGTGCGCACGGCGTACCGGCGCGGCGTGCCCATGTTCGCTCCCGCCATCAACGACAGCTCCATCGGCATCGGCCTCACGCACCACTACCATCGCGCCGTCCAGGCCGGGCGGCCGAAAATCGCCATAGACTCGATTCGCGACAACTACGAGCTCACGCAGATCGTGGTGCAGTCAAAAAAGACCGCGGCCCTCTACATTGCCGGGGGCGTGCCCAAAAACTACATCAACGATTCCGTGGTCATGGCCTACATCTTCGGCGAGGAAAAGGGACACAGCTATGCGCTGCAGCTCACCGCCGATGTCCCCCACTGGGGCGGCCTGTCGGGCAGCACGCTGAAGGAAGCGATGAGCTGGGGCAAGATCCGCCCCCTCGCCACCACGGCCATGTGCTTTGTCGAGCCTTCGGTCTCGCTGCCGCTGCTGGCCGGCTACGCGTTGCAGAAAAAGCTGGCTGCCCAGCGCCCACCGCTGCAGTTGACGTGGAAGGGCGACATTTTGCAATCGCTCCAGCGCTGAGCGCGCGCGGGTCAGTCCACCTCGCGCGGGCCATGGGCGCGCGCGTCAGCTTCATCGAGCAGCCGCCGTGCTTCCCCGGCGGCGTCGCGATGAACCCACAGCGCCATGCCCGACTGCAAGCCGGGGATGATCATGGGCCCGACTTCGGCGGCAATGCCCTGGGCGCGCAGAAATCCGGCGGCCAGCTCGGCTTCGGCCTCTTCGTCGAAGTTCCGCACCGCCTCACGTTCGTCGAGCGGCACAAAGGTGAGCCCCAGTTCTTCAGGAGAATCCCGGTTCATTCCTGTTCCTCCGCTTCGTTCGCCAGTTCCTCGAGCCATTCCGGATCCAGCTTCCAAGTGCGCAGCGCCCGCTGGCACGCCGCCGGGCTGAACCCGGCGCGCAGTAACTTGCGGCACAGACTGGCCGCCTGGCGCAGGTCGGCGGGCGGGTGCACGCGCTTGGCTTTCAGGTGTGCGCGCAGCAGCGCGTCCTCGCTGGTGCCGGCATAACCCGTCCGCACCGCCGCTTCCGCCACCTCCGCCGCGATGCCGCGCGCGCGCAGGTCGCGCAAAGTACGTGCTCTTCCGTGGCGCGCGACGTCTTTCTGGTACAGCGCAAAGCCGGCGGCCAGGCGCGCATCGTCCACGTATCCATGCTCGCGTAGCCGCGCCAGCGCCGCTTCGAGCGCCTCGGGCCCTTGGGCGCGGCGTCCCAGGTTACGGCGCAACTCCGCCTCGCTGCGCCCGCGCGCCCCCAGCAGGCGGACGGCCTTCTGGTAGAGCTGTTCGCCATCGAGTTGGGAGACGACCCGGCGCATTCTCTCCCCAGTGTACAATCGCCATCGAGTGGACAACCTTCTCGTTATTGGCGGCGTGGCCGCGGGCATGAGCGCGGCCAGCCGCGCGCGGCGGCTGGCGCCCCACGCCACCATCACCGTCCTCGAGCGCGGCTCGCAGGCGGCTTATAGCGCCTGCGGTCTGCCCTACTTCCTCTCCGGCCGCCTGCGCTCGCTCGAAGCCTTGCGCGTTCATCCGGCCGAATGGTTCCGCGAACACCGGCAATTGGACCTTCGGTTGGGCTACGAAGCGGTCGAGGTTGAACCGGCGCGCCGCCGCGTCCGCGTGCGTAGCCCGGAGGGTGAACGCTGGCTTGCGTACGGCCACTTGATCATCGCCACTGGGGCGCGGGCGCGCTGGCAACCGCAGCCCGGCCTGCGCAATGTGTTCGGCGCTCATACCTGGGACCAGGTGCGGGAACTCGAAGAGGCGTTGCAGTCGGGCGGCCTGCGCAAAATCGTGGTGGTTGGCGGCGGCTACATTGGTCTCGAAACCGCTGAGGCGCTTGCGGCCCGCGGTCTCAAGGTCGCCTTGGCGCATGCGCACGCAGAGCTTCTACCGGGCTTTGACCCCTGGCTGACGGCGGACCTGCCCGATCGCCTCGCCGAGAGGGGCATCGAGGTGCACCTGTCGCAGCGCGTGGAGGGCCTGGAGGGTGCGCGTGGCGGCCGCGTGCTGGGCGTCGAGACCCCCTCCGGCGCACTCGCCTGCGATGCGGTCATCCACTGCGGCGGCTTGCGTCCGGAGACCGCACTCGCTGGGGCGGCCGGTCTCGCGCTGGGCCGAACCGGAGCCATCGTCGTGGACGAACGGCAGCAAACGAGCGTGCCCGGCATTTACGCCGCTGGCGATTGCGCCGAAACCCGTCATCAGGTCACGGGCGCTCCCGTATGGACGCCCTTGGGCGCGCCCGCCAACAAGCAGGGCCGCATTGCGGGCGCCAACGCGGTGCTGGCCCCGGCCCCGCGATTTCCAGGCGTGCTGGCCACGCTGGCGGTTCCCCTCTGCGGACTCGATTATGGACGCACCGGGCTGAGCCTGGAGCAGGCCCGCGCCGCCGGCTTCGATGCCGAGGTCGAGCAGGTCGAAGGTCCGTCGCACGCCGGCTATCTCGACGCCTCCCCGGTGATGTGCCGCATGGTCTACCAACCCTCGACCGGGCGCCTGCTGGGCGCTCATTTTCGCGGCGCGCCCGGGACCATCGCCGGCCGGCTGGATACCGCCGCGACCGCTCTCGCCGCGCGCATGACCCTGCAAGACATCGAGCACCTGGACTTGGCCTACCAGCCCGCACTCGCCCCTCTGTATGAACCCCTGCTGATCGCCGCCCACAACGCCCGTCGCAAATGACACCGCAGCAGTAGCGGCACGTGCCCGGCCGGTACATCTCTCTACTACGCGTACGCCTCTCATATCCTCAATGCCTCGCATCCTCGTGGTCGAGGATGACCTCGATCTGCTGGAACTTACGGCGGCCATCCTCGGCCAGGCCCACCATGTCGTCTGCGAAAGCACTACAGCGCCTGCGCTGCGCCGCATCGCCAGCGAGCACTTCGACCTTCTGGTCACGGATCTGAACATTGAAGGCGCCGGAGACGGCTTGCTGCTCGCCGGCGCCATGCGGTCCCTGCAGCCGCAGGCCCGCACCGTTCTCATCACCGGCTTCCCCGATTTCACCCGCGCCGTGGCCGCCATGCAAGCGACGCTCGACCTCATGCTGATCAAGCCCGTGGATGTGGACACGATCCGCAATTTGCCGCAGCACATCGCTTCTGCCCCTCCGCTGCATCCGGTAACCGGCAATGTGTCGCTCTGGCTGCTCCTGGAGCGCCATCGAACCGACATCCTCTCCGATTGGCTGCAACAAGTGGAGAGGGACGAAGATCTCAAGCAGGTGCCGCTCACCCCGTCCGAACGTCTCGACCACATGGATCTGATCGTGAACGACATCGCGGGCGGGGGCGCCGGGCCGACCGCGCACGAGCTGGGCGGGGGACACGCCGCCGCCCACGGGCAAATGCGCCACGTGCAAAACTACCGCCCTGAATGGATCGCCAAGGAGATCAGCCTGCTGCGCCGTGCCATATTTGCCTGGGTGCTACGCGAGCTGCTGTCGGTGGATCTGAGCACGCTCACGCCTCAGATTTTTGAGCTGAACGCCGCGCTCGACACCGAACTGCTGCGATCGCTGCGCTCGTTCGGATTACTCGCCGCCTGATGGCTCAGGCCGCCCGCCGCAGGAATCCGTGCTTCTTCCCGCCGGCTAGTCCGCCCAGCGCTTTCATCGCCGCCCAGACGCCAACCCCATAAACCAAGTGCGCGCCCAGCGCGGTGGCATGTGTGCGCATGGGGTACTCTTTCGGATGCTTGGCTAATTCGAGCTTGTAGAGCATCCATTCATCGCTCAGCGCCCACAATCCCGCGCCAAAGGCCAGCCCGCCGCCCCAGGTGAATGGAACCCCCGCCGCGCGGCTCACGCCAACGACCATGCCCCAGCCCGCCCCATAGGTCCAATGAACGGCCTTGCCGCCGCTCTCCCGCACCGCGCGCGAGGGTGAGCGTACTCCAGCCTTCTGCATCGCCCGACGAACCACCTTGTGTGAAGTGGGTTCTTCCTCGCTCTTCACCCACTCTGGCTTGGTCTTGCGCAGGATGCGCCAGTACTCGTCCATGGCGGCCGTGCCCGCCACCCCTGCCATCAGTCCAATTGCCAGATTCCGCTTTAGGTTTCCCGCCATAGCGGGTTCGGATGCGGGCTAGGCGTAATAAGCGGTCTGCCGATCCCGAAACAGATCGTTGTAGTTCCCGACGGCCTTCGATCGCGCCTGCTCCAAATCAATCTCCACCACGGCGGACTCCTCGCGTTCACGTGAGAGCCGCACCAGCAACTCGCCTTGCGGACTGACCACCTGGCTTGAGCCTATGAAGTCGTGCCGCACCTCGCCATTGATTTCCGTGCCCACCCGATCGCAGGTGGCGGAGAAGACGCGATTTTCGAGCGAGCGTGTGATCATCGCCTGCGGGCAATGTGGCAACACCAGATTGGCCGGGTGCAAAAGCAGTTCGGCGCCGCGCAGTGCCAGTGAGCGCGCCAGCTCGGGGAAGTACCAGTCGAAGCAGATCATCAGCCCCGCCTTGCCCCACGGCAGATCGAAAACCGGCGCGGGCGCATCGCCATCAGCGAAGAACAGCCGCTCGCGGCCGAACACGTGCAGCTTGCGGTAGCTCGTGACCAATCCCTGTGGCCCCACGATGGCGGCAGAATTGAAGAATTTCCCGCCCGCCCGCTCCGGGAATCCATACACCACGAAGGCATCGTGCTCGCGCGCAAACGCGCCGAACGCTTTGCCGCTCGGTCCGTGCACCGGCTCGGCGCAGCGCTCAACTTCTTCCTGTGCCGCGAAGGTATAACCGCTGGTGGCCATCTCCGGCAGCAGATAAACATCGGCCCGGGTCTCGCCCATGCGGGCTAGTGCCGTGGAGACGTTCTGTTCCACTTGCAACAGGACGGGCGCGAACTGAATGAGGGCGATTTTCATGCCGTCCTCGTCCTTAGCGCGAAGCCGAAGCGGCTGCGGGCGCAGGCGCGGTGAACAGTTGCAGCGCCTTCTGCATCTGCAGGTCGGTTTGCGGGCCGGTCACGCCTTCGGGCGGGAAATCCATCTCCGGCAGAGCGCCGGCATACTGCACTTGCTGGACGTTGGGCATGAGGGCGTTCCGCACCAGTTTGCCTTTCGGCGTGTAGTAGCGCGCCACGGTGAGCCACACGGCGCTTCCATCGCCGACAGGGATCAGCTTCTGCACCGAGCCGTCGCCGAAGCTTTGATCTCCGATGAGTTGCGCGCGGCCATCGGCCTGCAGCGCCCCCGCCACCACTTCCGCTGGTCCCGAGGTTCCGCTGTTGATGAGCACTTCGAGCGGCGCCGTGGGCAGAACCGCCTGCGCGGCCGCCGCCATGGTGGTCACGCGCGGGTACGCCTGCCCTTGCAAATATGTGATCGTGCCGCTGGTCAGAAACAGGTTCGCCGTTTGCTCCGCTTGGGCATACGTCCCGGCGCCGCAGTTGCGCAGGTCGAGGATGAACTTCTGCGCCCCTTGCGCCTTGAGAGCGGCCATGGCCTTGGCGATTTGCGCCGTCCGCCCGGAATCGAAATCCGGCACGCCGATGATGCCCACGCCCTGCACCAGCGACGTGTGCAGGGGCAGGGTGCGAGGCGCGGCAAACACGATGGCGACGTTGACCGGGTTCGAATGATGCAGGTGCACCACGCTCAGGGTGACGGTCTGGCCGATGGGACCTTCCATGTGCTGCCGGATCGCCTCCAGCGACATGTCGCGCGTT
Organism: Terriglobales bacterium; assembly: GCA_050745525.1. Taxonomy (GTDB): domain Bacteria; phylum Acidobacteriota; class Terriglobia; order Terriglobales; family SCQP01; genus SCQP01. The sequence continues at coordinate 8,665 of JBOGKL010000131.1, forward strand.
CCGATGTCGTCAATCGCCTCGACGAAGTCCCCGCGCACCAGACCCGCCTGCGCCGCGTTGCCGCCCTTCTGCACGTCCACGACATCGGCGTAGCCGACGCGCTTGGAGATCAGCGCGGCGACATGGCCGGCGGGGGGTTGCTGGGCATCCTGCTGAAATAGCTTGTATTCGGCCGGATCGAGATAGCTGGAATCGGGGTCGAGCGAATCCACCAGCCCATGCAGGGCGCCGTTGGCGACCTTGGCCAGGTTGGGCGTCACGACGTAGTCGTCGTTGATGTGCTGATAGACCTCGGCCATAACCCCCAACTGCTCGGCCGGGCCATTGGCCGGGTCCGGATGCTGGGCCCGCAACACCGCGCCGGAGACCAGCGCCACCACCACCACCAGAGAGCACACCAGAACGATCAGGCTTGTTTTGCGCGACATGAGAGAAAGACCCGGTTCCTCCAATTATAGCGGAGGAGCCTCATACCTCCAGAAGCCGGAACGTCTGAGGCGGCTGCTGCGCCAGCAGCAGCGGCAGCGCCACGTTGTAGACGGGAATGCCGCCGCGCGTGCGCCCTTCCAGCGCACCGTGGTGCGCATGTCCGTGGATGATGATGCTGGCGCCGAAGCGGTCGCAGACGTCGGCCAGGCGGGAGCTGCCGAGAAACGGGTAAATCTCCTTCGCCTCGCCCAGGGCCGTGTCGGCGATGGGCGCGTAGTGGAGCAGCACCACGCGCCGTTCGGTACGCAACTGCGCCAGGGCGCGTTCCAGTTCCAGGCTGGCCGCCATCGAGGCATGCACGAAGCGCTTGATTTCCTCCTCGCCAAAGGCGGTGAGCTCGCCGCGCCCGAAGCCGCCGCAGAAGCCCTTGCAGCCGGCGAAACCGACCCCCGCGCGCTCGTAGGGCTCACCATCGAGGGTCTTGATCCCGACGGCGCGCAGCCTCTGCAGCAGTTCGGGCGCCTGGCCGGATTCGTAGTCGTGGTTGCCGAGCACGGTGATGATGGGCAGCCGCAGCCGCAGCAGTTGGCTGATCAACACCTCCAGCTCTTCGGGCCGACCATAGTTGGTCAGGTCGCCGCCGAGCAGCAACACGTCGGCGTCGTCGGGCAGCGCGTTCAGCCGGGTGCGGATGCGGTCGCGGTCGGCGGTGCCGCAGTGCAGATCGGCAACGGCAGCGATGCGCATCGGCTACCCCGCCTGCGGCCGCCGGCGCCGCAATTCGTCCTCGAGATTGTCCAGACCCCACTCGCCCACATCCACGGCGAACATCACCGGGTCCACGAGGCTGCCGCGGAAGGAGACGGAAGGCGTCTGCTGGTCCGCTTCTTGCCGGCGCGTCTCCATCTCCTGCCACACCGTCTGCGGGACCACGGCGCGCGAGGCCACCGGGTACACGTAGCGGAAGAGCAGGAGATGCCAGTACAGCATCTCCCAGTGCTCGCCCACCGCCTCGAGCAGATGCTCCCAGTCCAGGCGCTCGCCGGTGCAGTAGAGCAGGTGGCAAATGTCGCTGGCGTCAAAGCGTTCGCGCCGGGTCACGAAAAGTTTGCTCTGGATCATTTCCTCCGGCGCCAGGATGCGGCAGCTCTGGCCCAGCACCGTGGCCGTCCGGGCGCGGGCGATCCAGTCCGGGCTGACCCAGAAGGCGCCGTTGGACATGCCCGAGATCAAGTCCACGTAGTAGTCTCCCGCCCAGGCTTTGGCCAGCCAGACGGGATCGGTCACTTCGGTGATCAGCCCCACCGTGCGGCACAGCGTCAAGGCCACGGGAATCCTCTCCGCGGGCAGGAACAGATCCAGGTCCTTGGTAAAGCGCCAGATGCCGGTGTAGTGTTTAAAGGCGAAGGCGCCGGCCACGGCAAAGCTGACCCCGCCGTGGCTCAAGGCGCGCAGCACGCGCTGAAAGAGTTGCCGCTGCTCGGCCGCCCAGACCGTGGTGGGCGCCGCTGCCGGTGGCCCCGGTCTCGGATCAAAGTCCGGGGAGGATGACATATGGCTTGGCAGATGGTGGCTTCCCCGTTCGGCGTTGCCCCCCTGACGCCGGCGGAGCTGGCGCGGGCCCGGCAGTATCTCTATGGCGGCCTGGCCTGGGGAGTGGCCTCGCAATGCTGGATGTTCGCCCTGCTCGCCGCCGCCTACTTCGGCGGCTGCACGGAAGCCTTTCGCTCGTGGCTGGAACGCCGCATTAAGTCGGCCTGGGCGATCACGGCGCTGGTGACGGCGGCGCTGTTTGCCGTCGTGCTGGGGTTGCTGCTGCCCTTTGATTTCTACATCGCGTATCACCGCGAGCGGGTCTTCGGCTTCCAGCACCTCACGGTCGCGGCGTGGTTCGGACAGTGGGGGATCTCGCTGGTGTTGACCACGGTGGTGGGCGTGATCGCCGCCTCCGTCGCCTACGCGTGGATGCGGCGGACATCGACGGGCGCGCGTCCGCGCGCGGGCGGCCCCGTATGGTGGATGAAGATCTGGATCGTTCTCGCCGTGGGCGTGGTGCTGGGCGTAGCCGTGGATCCGATCCTCATCGCGCCCCTGTTTCACCGCTTCACGCCCCTGCCCAACGGACCGGTGCGCACCGAGATTGAGCAACTGGCGCGCAAGGCCGGCATACCCCACGCGGAAATTCTGGTCGTGAACGCCAGCGCGGATTCCGCCCACACCAACGCCTACGTGGTCGGCATTCTCGGCAGCCAGCGCATTGTGATTTACGACACGCTGCTGCACGACGAAACGCCGGCGGAGATTGAGTTCACGGTCGGCCACGAAATCGGGCATTACGTGCTGCATCATCTGTGGAAGGGCATCGCCTTCACGGTGGCTCTGCTGTGGGTGTTCTGCGCGATTCTCGGCTGGCTGTACCCGAAGTGGGCCGTTCGCTCGCGCGGCAGGTCTCCCTGGGACCCGGCAGGTGTGCCGCTGATCCTGCTCATCCTGTTGGGCCTGCTGTTTCTGGCCGCGCCCGCCACCAACGGATTTTCACGATGGGAGGAGCATCAGGCCGATGCCTACGGCCTGCGGCTGAGTCAGCAGCCGCGGGGCGCGATCACCGGCTTTGAACGCGAAGAGCATACCGACCTGATCTATCCCGATCCGCCGGGCTGGATCATCTGGTGGTTCTTCACGCATCCCAGCCAGCAGGAGCGCATTGATTTCGCGCGTGCTGTACGATAAGTTTTCCTGGGGAGGAACACCTGCTTCGCTCAACGCTTCTGGCCCTGTCCCGTAACTCCGCCCTGCGCCATTTCACCGAACACAGCGCGTTGGGGCAGCGCGTGTCGCGCCGCTTCGTCGCCGGCCTCACGCTGGAGGACGCCATGGCCGCCATCGCCGCCGTGAACCAACGCGGCATGACGGCGACGCTGGATCCGCTGGGCGAGAACGTGGACACCGAGGCGGCCGCCATCAATGCCACAGAGCGCACCTGCAGCATCCTGGACACGATCCACCAGCGCGGCGTGACCTCGACCGTCTCGGTCAAGCTGACCCAGTTGGGCCTGGACCTCGGCCTGGATCTGGCGCGCAACCAGGTGCGCTGCATCCTCGAGCGCGCGCGCCAGTGGGACACCTTCATCCGCGTGGATATGGAAGGCAGCGCGTACACGGAAACCACTGTGGCGCTGGTCGAGCAATTGCATGGGGAAGGCTTTCAGGTGGGCACGGTGCTGCAGGCCTACCTGCATCGCACCGAGGCGGATCTGGAGCGGCTGCTCGCCGCCGGCGTGCGCATCCGCCTGGTCAAGGGCGCCTACCGCGAACCGGCCGAGATCGCGTTGCAGGAAAAGTCCGCCGTGGACGCCAACTACGTGCGCCTGCTGCACCGGTTGCTGACCGGCGAGGGCTATCACGCCATCGCCACCCACGACGAGCGCATGATCGAGGCCGCCATGGCCTGCGCGCGGCAATGCGGGCGCCCGCCCAGCAGCTTCGAGTTCCAGATGCTGTACGGGATCCGGCGCGACCTGCAGCAGAAGCTGCGCGAAGAGGGCTGGCGCGTGCGCGTCTATATTCCCTTCGGGCCGGAGTGGTATCCCTACTTCATGCGCCGCCTCGCCGAGCGCCCCGCCAACCTCTTGTTCCTGCTGAAAAATATTGTCAAGTAGAATTTGGGCATGCGCATTCTTTCGGCCGCGCAGATGCGCGAGGTGGACTTTCTCACGACTGCCGAGCATGGCGTCCGCGGGGGCGAGCTCATGCAGCGCGCTGCCGCGGCTTTGCTGGCCCGCCTGGAGCGGGACTTTCCCCGCTCGCTGGCGGGGCGCATCGGCATCCTGTGCGGAGGCGGCAACAACGGCGGCGACGGCATGGTGCTGGCGCGCTTGCTGCACGAGCGCCGGGTGGACGCGCGCTGCTATTTGTTCGCGCCGAGGGCGCGGCTGCGCGGAGATGCCGCGGCGGCGCTGGCGGCGCTCGCGAGCGCACCGCTGGGGGTCGAGAGTGAGGCCGATTGGACGCGGCGGCGCGACGAGGTGTTCGGCTGCGATCTTCTGGTGGATGCGCTCTTCGGCACCGGGCTCGTGCGCCCGCTCCGCGGCTGGCTGGCCGGCGTCGTGCAGGACCTGAACGCCGGCTATTCCGGGCCGGTGCTGGCGGTGGATATTCCCTCGGGCATGAACGCGGACGGGGAAGGGCCGGCCGAAGGCGCCGGCGCCGCGGTTGTGCGCGCCCGTGCCACGGTGACGTTTACCGCGCCCAAGCGCGGGCTGTATCTGTCGCGGCATGCTGCCCAAGCCGTGGGCGCGCTGACGGTCGCTCGCATCGGTTCGCCGGACGAGTTGGTCGCTGCCTGCGGCCCGCACCTGAACCTGACCACGCCCGCTGATTGCCGGCCGTTACTCGGGCCGCGTGCGCTCGATGCGCACAAGGGCCGCTTCGGCCACGTGCTCGTGCTGGGCGGATCCGTGGGCAAATCCGGCGCGGTGGCGCTGGCGGCAACCGCCGCTCTGCGCACGGGCGCAGGCCTGGTGACGGCGGCGGTGCCCGCCACGATCCTGCCGCTGGTGGCGGGCGCGCGCGCGGAGTTGATGACCGAACCGCTGCCGGAAACCGCCGCCGGCGCGCTGGACGGCGCGGCTCTGCCGGCGGAGGCCCTGCGGCGCTTGCTGCAACCGGCAACTGTACTGGCTCTGGGTCCGGGGTTGTCGCAGGCGCCGGAGAGCGCCGCGCTCGCCCGCGACCTCGTGGCGCATGCCGCCATCCCCTGCGTGCTTGACGCCGACGGCCTCAATGCGTTTGCCGGAAGGCTCGCCGAGCTGCGCCTGCCCCAGGGCGTGCTCACGCCACATCCGGGCGAGATGGCGCGGCTGTTCGGCGTCCCGACCGACGCGGTGCAGGCGCGCCGCCTCTACTACGTCCAACGCCTGGCGGCGGAGACCGGCGCCATCGCCGTGCTCAAAGGCCAGTTCACGCTCGTGGCCGATCCCGACGGTCATGCCTTCGTGAATCCGACCGGAAACCCGGGGATGGCGACGGCGGGCGCCGGGGATGTGCTGACCGGCATCGTGGCCGGCCTGCTGGCGCAGTTCCCTGCAGCGCCGCGCCTGCAGGTAGCGGCTGCCGCCGTGTACCTGCACGGCCGCGCCGGCGATGCCGCTGCCGCGCGCACGGGGGAGATGAGCCTCATTGCCGGTGACATCACCGCGGCGCTCCCGGCCGCCATGCTGGAGACGCGCACGCGATGAGCCCGGCCGTGTGCGCGACCGCGGACGATGTACGCGCCTGGGGACGGCAACTCGCCGCCGAGCTGCCCGCTTTTACCGTCCTGGTGCTCTCGGGCGAACTGGGCGCGGGTAAGACCACGCTGATGCAGGGCCTCGCCGCCGGATGGGATGTGGCGGGGGAGGAGGAGGTCGCCAGCCCCACGTACACCTTGATCCACGAATATCGCCGCGGGCCGCGCTGGCTGCTGCACCTGGACTTGTATCGCGCCGAAACCAAAGCCCAGCTCGCCACGTTGGGCCTGGAGGATGTCCTGCTGCCGCCGCCGCCCGGGGAGGAAAAAATCGTGGCCATCGAGTGGGGCGAACGGGTGGAGGCGCACCTGCCCCGGCCGTACCTGCGCATCGCCATCCATGCGGATGCGGCATCCGACGCCCGCACGCTGGTGCCTGCCTGGGTGCGGTAGGCGCGACTCCAGTTGAGCTGCGGACGGTGGGCGTATGGCCCTGCTTCGCTAAAGCTACGCAGGGCAGCCCCTGACGGCGCTGGAGCAGCCGCAGGCACGCGATCAGGGATGCGATGATGATACGCTACGGAGGATGACCACGGGGCTGAAAGATCGGGTTGCACTCGTCGCCGCCTCCAGCGCCGGTCTGGGGCGCGCGGTGGCGGAGGGACTGGCGGCTGAGGGCGCCCATCTGGCGCTGTGCTCGCGCAATCCGCAACGCATCGAGGAAGTGGCCCAGGCCATCCGCGGCGCACACGGCGTGCGTGTCTTTGCCCGCGCCTTCGATGTCACCGATGCGGCCGCGGTGGCCGACTTCGTGGCCGCGGTGCAGGCCGAGTTCGGCCGGCTCGACGTCTGCGTCACCAACGCCGGCGGGCCGCCGGCCAAGCCGTTCGCTTCGACCACGATGGAAGAGTGGCGCGCGGCGGTTGAACTCAACCTGCTCAGCCATGTGAGCTTCGCCAAGGCGGTGCTGCCCATCATGCAACAGGCACGCTGGGGCCGCTTCCTGATGATCACCTCGGTTTCCGTGAAGCAGCCGATTGACGGGCTGGTGCTGTCGAACACCGTGCGCGGGGCCGTGCCCGGCCTGGTGCGCACGCTGGCCAACGAATACGGCCCGTACAACATCCTCATCAACAGCGTGGGCCCGGGCTACACGCGCACCGACCGGCTGGCCGAGCTGGCGCGCGTGAAAGCGCTGGCGCAGGGCGTGACCGAGCAAGCCGCCTACAACGACTGGACGCGCGGCACCGCGCTCGGCCGCGTGGCCGAGCCGCGCGAGTTCGCCGATGCCGTCGTCTTTCTCGCCTCCGAGCGCGCCGGCTACATCACGGGCCAGAACCTGCTGGTGGACGGCGGCTTTTATAAGGGCACCGCCTAAAATTCAGAGTTCGAGCCGGCGCTGCCGCGGACGGTAGGTCTCGGCTTCATCGCCCCAGTGCGCCCAGCCGGGCACCGACTGGCGGCTGAAGAGCTCGCAGAACGGTCCCGGGCTGCAGCGTTCGATCAGCTCGTAAATGCCGTCGGGTTTTTTGGAATGCTCCTGCTTGCGCGTGGCCAGCAGGTTGACCTGGCTGCGCGCCGGCGCCAGCGTCCGCTGTTTGCCGCGGATGCCGAACAGCAGCAGCTCGGTCACGTTGCGAAAGTAGAATCCGACGCCACGACCGTCCGGTCCGCCGTCTTTGCGAATCTTGTACCAGACCAGGTTGGTCTTGTACGCAAAGCCCCAGGCGCGCATCACGCCGAGAGCTTCCGGCAGCAGGGCGTTGGGCGTCCAGAGATAGAGATGGCACCGCGGCGCGGCCAGTCCGGCGACGGGCAGCGCCGCTATCTCGGTTACAGAAAGCGTGTGATAGCGGCGCAGCCGGCGGTGTTCGGGCGCGACCTTGCCCGTGCGATTACTGAACCGCCAAGGCGGGTCAACCAAGATCGCGCCAAACGGGCCCCGCAGGTCTTCGAACACGCGGCGAGTCTGTCAGCCTTTGCGGCCGGCCTCGTAGCGCCGTCCGACTTCTTCCCAGTTCACGACGTTCCACCAGGCGTTGAGGTAGTCGCCGCGGCGGCTCTGGTATTTCAGGTAGTAGGCATGCTCCCAGACGTCGTTACCCATCACCGGAAAATGTCCATCCATGATAGGGCTGTCCTGGTTGGCGGTCGAGATTACCTCGAGCTTGCCGCCCTTGAGCACGAGCCAGGCCCAGCCGGAGCCAAAGCGTTTCAGGCCGGCGTCGTTGAACTTCGTCTTGAAGGCGTCGAAGCCGCCCAGGTCTTTCTCGATGGCTTGCGCCAGCGTGCCCTGGGGCGAGCCGCCGCCACCGGGCTTCATGATCTTCCAGTACATGCTGTGATTGGAGTGTCCGCCGGCGTTGTTGCGCACCGCGGTGCGGATCGCTTCCGGCACTTTGGAGTTGATGCCGCGCAGCAAGTCCTCGAGCGACAGCGAGGCGAGGTCGGCGTGATCCTTGAGGGCGGCGTTGAGATTGTTGACGTAGGCGGCGTGATGTTTCTCGTGATGCAGATGCATCGTCGCTTCGTCAATAACGGGTTCGAGGGCGCTGTGCGCGTAGGGCAGCGCGGGAAGTTCAAAAGCCATCGCGAATCCTCCTGAGAGTTCTAGATTAGCTCACTCTGAGAGAACGTCCGAGGGGACGATCGAGCATATCTGCCCTTCGGGCAGATTCCCCAGGGCGAGCTTGCCGATGCGAACGCGCACCAGCCGCACCACGCGCGCGCCCACGGCCTCGACCATGCGCCGCACCTGGCGGTTCTTGCCTTCGCGCAGCGTGAGCGCGATCCAGTCATCATCGCCGAGATTGGGCAGACGGCGGACGGGCGCGGGTGCGGCACGTTCGCCGCGTCCGATGTGGAGACCGTTGCCCAGGCGCCGCAGCGCGGCGTCGCTGAGGCGGGGGGCGACCTGGGCGTGGTAGACCTTGGCGACTTTCAGCGCCGGATTGGCTACGCGTTCGGCGAACACGCTGTCATTGGTCAGAAGCAGGAGGCCGCTGGTGTCCTGGTCGAGCCGGCCCACGGAAAAGTACCAAGATGATTGTGAGCCCACCAAATCGTAGATGGTCTTGCGCCCGCTGCGGTCGCCATGGCTGCAGAGGACGCCGGCGGGCTTGTGCAGGGCCCAGTAGCGTGGGCGCGGGCGCGCGAGGGGCTTGCCGTCGAGGCGCACCCGCTGGCGCGCGGACGCCACCCAGGCTTGCGGGTCGCGGCAGATCACGCCGTCCACGCTGACGCGCCCGGCGGCAACGAGCGCGGCGGCATCGGTGCGGCTGGCCACGCCGGCGCGCGAGAGCAGGCGATCGAGCGTCATTTCCGGTTTGGTTGCGCTCGCGGGTTTGGCGGGGCGCGACGTTTTTTGCCAGGTGCGGATCACGCGCGGGCTGAAATCGCAGGGGAGGCAAAGACCGCCGGATCGAGCGCGGTGAAGAAGCGCTGGTGCAGGCGCTCGACGGCGGCGGGCACGTCGTCGTCGTCGAGCACCATGCCGATATTGATCTCGGAGGCGCCCTGCGAAATCATGCGCACGTTGAGGTCGCCCAGCGCCGAAAAGACGCTGCCCGCCAGGCCCGGCGTGTTGCGCAGGCTCTCGCCCACCAGGCACACGATGGCCTTGTGGCCTTCACAGCGCACGTCGGCAAAGCGGCCCAGCGCCTCGGCGATATCCGGCAGCGCCGCGGTGTCGGCCACCGTGAGCGAGACGCTGACTTCCGAGGTTGAGACCATGTCCACCGGACAGCGATGCTCGGCGAAAATGTCCCAGATGGCCTTGAGGAATCCGTGCGCCTGCAGCATGCGCGTCGAGACCACGTCCACAACGGTGATGCGGCGCTTGCAGGAGATGCACTTGAACGGATTCGCCGTGCGCGGGGCGCGGGTGGTGATGAGCGTGCCGGTCTGCTCGCCGTCGGGCGGACCGCTGATCTTTGCCTGGCAGGCGAGCGAGTTCAGCACCCAGACGGGGATGCCTGCCTGCATGGCCGGGAGCAGGGTGGACGGATGCAGGACCTTGGCGCCGAAGTAGGCCAACTCGGCCGCCTCCTGAAAGGAGATGACCTTGATGCGGCGGGCGCCGGCGCACACGCGCGGATCGGCGGTGAGCATGCCGTCCACGTCGGTCCAGATCTCGATCCGCTGCGCCTCGAGCAGCGCGCCCAGCAGCGAGGCGGAGTAATCCGAGCCTCCGCGTCCGAGCGTGGTGGTGACGCCCTGGCGCGTGGCGGCGATGAAGCCGCCCAGCAGCGGCACGCCGCCGGAGGCGAGCACCGGCTGCAGGCGCTCGGCGACCTGGCGCCGGCATTCGGCCCATAGGGGCAAGGCGTGCGTGAACTGCTCGTCGCTGATAATGACCTGGCGTGCGTCCATGATCTGCGGGTTGAGACCGGCGCCGGCCATCGCCACCCGCGCCAGCCACGGCGAACAGCGCTCGCCGAAGGACAGCACCGCATCCTGGGTGCGCGCGGTCAACTCCCCGACCGCGGCAATGCCGCGCACGAGCGTGGCCAGTTCCTGGAACAGTTGCGTGAGCGCGGCCTCGGCCGCGGCCTCGCCGCCCAGATCGCTCAGCGTCCGCAGATGGCGCGCGCGCAGGCCGGCGATGAGCGTGTCGGCGTCGGCCAACTGTCCGGCGAGCGCCAGCTTCGTCAGCTCCACCAGCCGGTCGGTGACCTGCGCCATGGCCGAGACCACCACCACGGGATGCTCGGCTACGCGGGCCGCCGTGATGGCGGCCACGCGCCGCAACGCCTCCGCGTCGGCGACGGAGGTGCCGCCGAATTTCATGACCACGGGCCGGTGGCTCGGCCACGCCGGACTCGGGACGCCCTCCCGTTGCCGCCCCAAGGCGCCAGCGCCTTGGGGGCCCTGGCTTTGGTCGGGCGGTTGCGGGGCGTCGGCAGGTTGCCGCGTCAGGGCGCCAGGGGCGGTCATTAGAGCCGCCCTTCGGCGCGCAACAGCTCGGCATTGAGCAAGGCCGCCCCGGCCGCTCCGCGCAGCGTATTGTGCGATAGCACGACGAACTTGTAATCGAGCAGCGGGCAGGGGCGCAGGCGTCCGACGGTGACGGCCATGCCGCGGCCGGCCTCAACGTCGAGGCGCGGCTGCGGGCGGTCGGGCGCGGTGGTGACCAGGATGGGCTGCGGCGGCGCGCTCGGCAACCCGAGTTGCTGAGGCCGGCCGCGGAAACTTGCCAGCGCCTCGCGGACTTCCTCGAGGCTCGCCCGCGTGCGGAGTTTGACGCTCACGGCTTCCAGGTGTCCGTCCACCACGGCGACGCGATTGCATTGCGCCGAGACCGTCATCGGCGCGGGGACGATGCCGGCGGCGCCGACGCGGCCGAGGATCTTCTGTACCTCGGCCTCGAGCTTCTCCTCCTCGTTGGCGATATAGGGAATCACGTTGCCCAGGACGTCGAGCGAAGCCACGCCCGGATATCCGGCGCCGGAAACGGCTTGCATGGTGACCACCATCACTTGCTCCACGCCAAAGGCCGCTTGCAGCGGGGCCAGGGCCATCACCAATCCGACGGTGCAGCAGTTGGGATTGGTCACGATGAAGCCGCCGTGGGTGGCAAAGCTGGGTTGGCGCGTGAGCAGCTCGAGGTGTTCCGGGTTGCACTCGGGCACGACCAGCGGGACGTCGCCGCGCATCCGGTGCGCGCTGGAGTTGGTGATGACGCAATGCCCGGAGGCGGCGAAGGCCGGCTCCAGCTCCTGCGCGGTCTTGGCGTCCACGGAGGCGAACACCACCCGCGCCGGGCAGCATTCCGGATCGGCGGCCGAGACGGGCAGGCCGGCAAAGCGCTCCGGCAGCGGCGTCGCCAGGCGCCAGGGTGCGGCGTCGGCATAGCGCTTGCCGCGGGAACGGTCGGAGGCGGACAGCCAGACCGGCTCAAACCAGGGATGATGCTCGAGCAGCGCCAGCAGCCGTTGGCCCACGACTCCGGTGGCGCCCAGCACCCCGACAGGAAGCTTCGCCTCCGGCATTCCGCCTAGCCGAGACCCAGGCCGCGGGGCGTGTTTTGCGCCGGCGCCGGCGAGTTGGGGGTGTTGCCCCCGATACCCAGCACGCGCTCGAAGGCCGCCTCGTTGATCGAGATTTTCCCGGCCTTGGTCAACTGCGCCACCAGCGCGTCGGTGTAGGTCTGCAGCACGTCGTTGCGCTTCTGGGTCAGCAATTTCGCTTCGACGGCGCTTTTCTGCTGCGCAAAATCCACCTCGGTGGGCTGCGACACGGAGGTGAGCGCGTAGACGACCTGCTTGCCGCTCACCGGCGCCACCGGGCCCACGGCGCCGGGTTTCAGCGCGAAGAGGGTGTCGGCGAAGCCGGCAATAGCGCCGACGCCGGGCAACGAGGCGCTGCGCGCCAGGGCCGGGCTCGTCTGCAGCTTGAGATGCATTTTCGCCGCCGCGGCTTTCAGCCCTTGTTTCTGTGCCGCCGCCTGCAGCGCCTTGGCTTGGGCGGCGGCCAGCGTCTGCGCGGCGCTCTGCTGGTAATCGGCGGTCACCTGCGCCTGCACCGCCGCCAGCGGCTGCGGGCCGGGAGGGATAATTTTATTCACCTTGGCAACGACAAAGCCCTCGGCCACCTGGATGGGAGCGGTCAACGCGCCGGCCTGGGTGGAAAAGACCGCGCCGGCAAAATTGGGATTCACGCCGATGCCGGTGACCGGGTCGGTCTGGCTGATGGGGGCGGTGGTGAAGTACTCCAGGTTGAGCTGCTTGGCCACGGCGGCGAGCGGGGTGTTCTGCGCCAGGCTGGAAACGCGGTTGATCAGGTTCTGCGCCTGATCGGCCGCCTGGTCTTTCTGCAGAATGGAGACGATCTGATCGTGCACGCTCGCTTCCGGTTGCACGTAGGCCTGATTGTGCGCCTCGACCTTGATGATGTGGAAGCCGTACTCGGTCTGGACGAGCCCGCTGATTTGTCCCACCGGGAGGCTGAAGGCCACCTTCTCGAAGTTGGCCACGGTCTGGTTGCGCTGAATGAAACCGAGCTCGCCGCCGTTGGAGGCGCTGGCTTCGTCCTGGGAGTATTTCTTGGCCAGCGCGGCGAAAGTTTTCGGTTTGGCCTGCACCTGCTTCAGCACCGACTCGGCGCGCGTGCGCGTCGCCGCGATCTCAGCGGCGGAGGGGTTGGTGTCCGGGAACTTGATGAGGATGTGCGAAACCTGGACTTCTTCCGGATGGGTATAATCGGCGATGTTCTCCTTGTAGTACTGGTCCACCGCCGCCGGCGTGATGTGGATGCCGGCGCCAATGGCGGCGGTGTTGGCCAGCACGACCTCGATTTGCCGCTTCTCCGGGGCGAAGTACGTGCTCAGATGCTGCTGGTAATAGGCCGCCAACAGTTTGGGCGTGGGTTGGATGGTGCTCTGCAGTTGTGCCGGATCCAATACCACGTACTGGAACGTCGCGGTTTGATCCTGGAGTTCGAACTGGCGATGGACTTCGGCCGGACTGACGCGCACCGGATCGGTGATCAGGTCCTCGACCTTGCTCACCATGAGCCCCTGGCGCAGTTCCGCCTGCAACTGGGGCAGGGTCAACTGCATGGTGGCCAGCATCTGCGCCGCTTGCGCGTCACCGACGTATTTGCCGTTGGGATAGAGCTCGGGCAGTTGCTGCCGCGCCGTCTGGGCGATTTCGCTATTGGTGGGCTGCAGACCGAGCTTTTCGGCCTGATTGGTGAGCGCCTGGGTGATGACCAGGTTGCGCAGCGCCTGCTGGCCGATCATCGGCATGAGTTGGGATGGGATCTGCTGCCCTTGCCCGAACTGCTGAATCTTGCTGGTAAGGTCCTGTCCGGTGATTTTGGTCCCGTTCACGGTGGCCACGGTTTGGGCGTAGACGGGCAGGGAGGAATCGCCCGACATGCCCTGGGGAATCAGGAACATGACCATGGCAACACAGATGAGGACAAGAAATCCACCCAGCACTAAGCGCGCGGTGGTATCCCGGCGGCGGAAAAAATTCAGCATGCAAAAATCCCTTGGGCCCCATCGGGGCCCGCCTTTGTGGCCCCGCTCCCAGATTGGGAGCACGGCAAATCGTCTAATTATATATCGGGCGCCTCAGCGGTGGGAGCCAGACCCACTGCCAGCGGACGAGCTACTTGAGGCCGGGTGATGGCAGGGGTCGCGGCGCACGTGGTGGTTGCCGGAGGCCTGCATCTGCCGCCACTGCTGCCATTGACTGGTGGTCATGATGCCTTGCAGTTGCGTCAGAAGCTGCCGGCGCTCGGGCGACTTCATATAGGTGTCGCGCTCCTGCTGCCGGACTTGCATGTACTGCTCGCACAGCTTCTCGTACTGCGGGGCAAACTCCAGATGCATGCGGTGGCGCAGTTGCCCAGCGTCCTTGAACACGCCTTGCACCTGGGTCACCTGCTGCGGCGTCAGCCGCAGCGTCGTCTGCACGTGGTGCAAGTACGGTTCCCGTGGATGCTGGAAGTAGCGCGCATGCATGCCCGGCCACGCCCACACCATGCCGGCGATGCCGGCCGCCAAGCCGAGTATGAAAACCACGACTAGAATCGCCGAGCTGTGGAATCGTTTGGGCATGGTCGTTTAACGGCGACGTTTATCGGCTTTGTGCCAACTGCAGCAAATCGGCGGGCTCGGGCGCGGGCTGGCTGGCGGTGGACATCAGGCTGGCGACGCCGGCCGGTTCCGGCTGGTTCAGCACCGCATAGGCGGCCGTAGCCGCCTGCACGGGCGCCGGGGTACGCACGGTGGTCAGGCCGCCGACCAGCGCGATCAGCGCCACCACGGCCACCATGTAGGGCAGCAGATAACGGAAGCTGCGACGCAGGGCCGAATCCCACGCCTGCTCGGAGGCCCGGTGAATGGAAGCCCACACCGCGCTCATCAGCGGCGGCGCCGCCTCGACAGCGCCGGCCTGGACGACATTTTTCGCCCACTGGCACAACTGGATGTATTCTTTGCAGGCCGCACACGCGCCCAGGTGCGCTTCGTACTCCGGCCCCAGCACGGCGTGATCGTCGGCTTCCAGACGTTCCCGCAGTTTCTCGCAAATGTGCTTCGGCTTACCGATCACGAGAGGATGCCTCCTCTTTTCTCCGGTACACTTGCCGGTACTCGTTGAGCATACGCTTGCGCGCGCGGAAAAGTGCTACTTTTACCGCCGACGTTCCCATATGCGTCGCTTGTCCTATTTCGTCCAGTGACAGGTCCTGCATTTCCTTCATGACCAGCAACATGCGGTCGCGCGGCTTCATGCCGGAAAGCAATTTGCCCGCCAGCTCGCTCGATACCATGCGGTCCAGAACGCTCTGGGACAGGTCCGGCACCAACCAGTCCTGCTCCTCACCGGTCTCGGCCGTGGTGGATACCTGTGGTGGCTGGCGCTTCCTCTTCCGCAAATAATCCACGCAGTAGTTTGTGGCGACCCGATACAGCCATGGCCGGAATGGCATGCCGGGCGTGAAGCCTTCCATGGCGAAGTAGACCTTGGTGAAGATCTCCTGCACGAGGTCGGGAACCACTTCGCGGTAACGGACGATGTTGGCCACCAAGCGGGTGATCGGCTGTTGGTAGCGGGCGTAGAGTTCTTCAAAAGCCGCGCCGTCGCCATTCTGGATGCGTTGCACCAGCGGCAGGTCCACGTCCTCGCTTGGAGCGGCCCGGAAGGGAAACGGCATGGTGAGCGCTTGCGCCAGCATACACAGTGATCAACGCTGGGATGCCGGTTGAGGTTACCCGTGCGCCGTTGCTGCGAAATTGCTGGTGATCTGTCCATAATGGTATGCTGATTCAACCCGCAGCAACATTGGGCGGCGAGGCGAACGGACAAATAGCTAGAGGGAGTAGCAATTAGAGGTAGCCACATGGCGCAGCAGCCACTCCAATCCGGCTCATTGCAGGCTGATGCGTCTCCGTTCCTGGTCCAAATTGGCCAGCTTTATGAGGGGCCTTTCGACCTGCTGCTGGATCTGATTCGCCGTCAGAACATCAGCATTTACGAGATTCCCATCGCGGCGATCACGACCGAATACCTGGCGTATTTGCAGACGCTGCGCGACCTGGACGTGGAGGTCGCGGCCGAGTTTCTGGTCGTGGCGGCCACGCTGATTCAGATCAAGAGCAAGATGATGCTTCCGGCAGAACCCCTCCTGCCGGGAGAGAGTCCGGCGCCGGACCCGCGCGAAGAGCTGGTGCAGCGGCTGCTGGAGTACGAGCAGTTCAAGCAGGCGGCGTCGCAACTGCACGAGCGCCAGCAACTGGAGGCGGCCAGTTGGTCGCGTGCACAACGTTGGGATCATCCGGCCGATGCCGATCCGGCGCAGTTGACGGTGGGGGTGCATGATCTGGTGACCACGTTCGGCGAGGTGCTGCGGCGGTTGGAGGAGAAGCCGCAGATGAATCTGGGCCGGGGTGAGGAAGTCAGCGTGCGCACGATGATGGAGCACCTGCACCGCCTGCTCACGTTGAGCGAAGAGCCGGTGGCGATTCGTCCCGTGTTCCAGCAGGCGCCGAGCCGGCAGGCGTTGCTGGCGTGCTTTTTGGCCGTGCTCGAGCTGGTACGGCTGCAGGTTGCGATGCTGCGCCAGGAACGTCCGTTCGGGGATATTATGCTGAAACGCCATCGCCGCTTTCACCAAGCCTGGCTGGACTTTCTGGCGGCGGTGCCGGCGGAGGAGCAATGAGCGAGCTGGCATCCGTGGTGGAGGCGATCGTCTACGCCGCTGAGGAACCGGCCACGGTGGCGCAGATGGCGGCGGTGTTGGAGGCCGAGCCAGCGGCGATCGTGGCGGCGCTCGAGACCTTGGCGGTGCGCTATGGTTCCGACGATTACGGCGTGGAGCTGCGCGAGGTGGCCGGAGGCTATCGCATGGCCACGAAGGCGCAGCACCATGAGAGCGTGCGCCAGTTCCTGAAGAGCTTGCAGCCGCGGGTGCGGCTGTCGCTGGCGGCGCTTGAGACCCTGGCCGTCATTGCCTATAAGCAGCCGGTGACGTTGCCCGAGATCCGCGACTTGCGCGGAGTAGATCCGGCAGGCGTGATCAACACGCTGCTGGAGAAGAAACTGGTCACGACGGCGGGGCGCAAGGAAGTCGTCGGGAAACCGATTTTGTACCGGACGACGCGCGAGTTTCTGGTTCAGTTTGGATTGAGCGGGCTGCGCGATTTGCCTACCTTGAAGGAAGTTGACGAGATGGCTAAGGCGGGACAGGAAGGGATGGAAGCCGAGGCTCCTGAAGGCAACTAGCGCCGGGTTTGTGGACTGGTGGAAGCCGGCCCTGCTTCGCCAAGGCTATGGAGAGCGAGCCTGGCTAGCGCTGGAAGCCCGGGTAAAACGGCGGTGCGAGGTTGCGTTTGAGGGAGTCGCCGACCGGGATTGGCGCGGGTGGTTGAGGAGGAGAGGACTGAGGCCCTGCTTCGCCAAGGCTACGGACGGCAGGCAGGGCAGGCAGGGTGCCACCGCCTTCGGCGGTGGCAGGTGCCTTTGGCGAAGAGGCCAATAATGTCTCTGGGCCAAAGCCATGTTCTTGATTCCATTGCTCTTCCGTGGGCCAGCGTGATACCACCTTCTGTTCCGGCGGAGCGGGAATTT